>CAYNPF010000029.1:0-15975 GCA_964398895.1 uncultured bacterium | reverse complement strand
TCGACGAACACGACCGGGTTGTCCTCGCGGATCGCGGTCTTCAGCAGGCCCTTGAAGTCGTAGAAGCGGCCGAGGTGATCCATCAGGAAGCGCCGGGCCCGTTCCTCGTTGGTGGATGGCGCCGCAGCGCCGTCGCCGGCGTCCACCTGCGCCAGCGCCGAGAGCGAGAGCGAGAGCAGGGCCTCGCCTTGCGCCCGCGCGGTCTCGACCGAGTGGACCACCAGCAGTTCCATCGTGCCCGCCGGGGCGTCGCGGCGCTTGCGCATCAGGTCAAGCGCCCAGCCGCGCCGCGCCGGGATCGGCACCCAGGTGACGAAGCCCTCGATCCGCCCGGTGTCGCGCCGCCGGGCCACCGCCAGCCACTCGCGGGGCAGGCGGTGCGGATCGAAGCGACCCATGCAGAAGCCCTTCTCGCCGCCGACGTGCGAGCGCAGCCACTCGGCCGAGATCGCCCGCATGCCGTCGAGCCACTCCGCGTGCTGGGCGGCCGCGAACGGCCGCTCGCCCGGCCGGAAGTCCTCGACCTCGAGCCCGGCCGCCTCCGCCTTCTTCACCGCGCGACGCGCCTCGCCGACGCCACCGCCGGCGAGGGTGAAGCGCTCGGTCCACAACACCGGGTCCTCGCCGATGTGCAGGGCGCGCCAGCCCAGCTCGCGATAGAGGTCCAGCCACTCGGGTCGCGCCTGGAAGAAGGCGACCTGCCAGTCGCGCTCGGCGGCGAAGCGCGCAAAGTCCGCGAGCAGCGGGCGGATCTCCTCGCGCGGGCCGATCGGGTCGCCGATGCCGAGCAGGGTGTCGGACTCGAAGTGGTAGGCGATCACCGCGCGGCCGTTGCGGCTGAAGAAGTAGTCGGTGTCGTCGGCGAGCGCGAACGACGACACGGTGGAATCGCCGAACTCGCCGAGCAGCGCCGCGACACGGCCGGCCTGGGCGCGGTGGCGGCGGCGGTGCGTGGCAGGCCGCAGCGCCGCCATCGCCAGCCCGAGCAGGAAGACGAGGCTCATCATCGGCAGCGAGCCGAGGTACCAGGTGATGATGCGCTGCTCGCGCAGCGCCAGGCTCACCGGGACGAGCTGCACCGGCTCGCCGATACCGAACATGCGCCAGCCCGCGTCGCGGAAGGCCAGCGTCCACGACAGCTCGTGGCCGTAGAGCAGCTCGACCAGCCAGGCTCCGACCAGCGCGTAGGCGACCAGTCCGATCACACCCAGCAGCACCGGTCCGCGCAGGGCGCGCAGCGAGATCTCGCGGCTCTTCACCCGAAAGGCCTCGCCACTCAGGCCCAGCACGAACAGCAGCGCCACCGCGACCGTGGCCTCCTCGATGTCGAAGGCCTTGAGCATGTTCACCGGCACCGACAGGGCGCAGAGGAAGAGCGCGGTCACGAAGGCGCGACGCTTGCCACGCCGCAGCCCCCAGGCGGTCATCAGCAGCAGCGCCCCGGCCAGCAGGGTGAAGGTGCGGCTGGTGTCGAGCACCTCGGTGGGCACGAGGCGCAGCAGCGCCATGAGCCGCTCGGGCGGATGCGACAGCAGCGCCGAGAGCAGGTCCACGACGCCCAGCGCCGCCACCGCGGCGCCCAGCAGGTTGCGGCGCAGGATGTGGCGCGACGGCGGCGGCCCCGCCTCCAGCGGCGGCGCACCATCGTGCGTCACGGGTGGCGGGATCGTGGCGGGCTCGGTCATGGCGCGGACTCTAGCACCGCGTTCGCGCACGGACACGCCGGGGTACACGCGGGAATTGACGCGGCCTTGAAATGCGGAGGGATCGCGCCGCGAGAGTTGACGTGGTCATGATGTTCGCGGCCGATCCGGCGCAAATGCGCGCCGTCACGACACCTGCGCGGCGGCCCCGCGCGCAAACCGCGAGAATCGCGGTTGTATGATGCGGTCGTGGCGGGAGTCGGAGCGGTCCGATTCCGCATCCACAGGGACGGTATGAAGCGAGTCGCCTCCATTCGCCTGATGCTCTCGATCGCGCTGCTCGTGCTCGTCGGCGCGCCGCTCGGCGCGCGGGCGGCGGTGAGCCACGTGGCGACCGCACCGGATGCGCTGGAGGCGGTCACCACCCCGCACATCCACCATCACCGGCAGCACCGCACGCACCACGCGGCGAAGGCGGAGACGGCGGACATGCGGGCGACGGGCAGCGCGCGGCCGGAGCACCGGCACGGCGGTTCGACCTCGCACCATCGCGCGACCGTCCCCTCCTACGGACAGAGCCAGCCGACGCACCGGCATCCCCGCGCGGACGGGCGCGGCCTGGCGGCGGTGCAGGAAGTGACGACGACGGATGGTCGCGACGCGGCGATGCTTCGCTCGCGGTCGCCGCGCGCGACCCCGGTGAACGAGCGGCGGGTCGGCAGCGGTCGTGCGCCGCCGCGCGGCGCCCCCACCGACGATTCCGAGATCCCGCACGCCCCGCCCCGTCTCCGCATCCCCGCCCCGTCTCCCGCGCCGCAGTTCGATCCGGCGCCCCCGGCGATCGCCCAGCACCTCCGCGCGCGTTCCGCCGCGCCCTGTCGGCCCCGCATCGGCGCCCCGCGCCCGTCGCGCGCCACCTTCGTTCATTCCCACCGGCATCGTCGCCGTCGCTCCGCCCGGACTCCCGACCGGACGGCAGCCTGGCGGCGTATCCCGTGGTTCCCGAGAGGTCGGTCCCGGACCGCCTCCCCGTCCACCGTACCGAGGGCACGGTGACGGGTTCCCTCAGGCCCTCGTGAGGAGAAGTCCATGTTCGCACGGAAGTCCATCCCCGTCCTCGCCGTCCTCGCCGTGATGATCGCCGCTCCGCTGGCGCACGCTGCGACGGCGGCCACGCCGGCCGCGCCGGCATCGTCGCACGAGGTGAAGGCGCCCGAGACCGCGAAGGCGCCGGCGGCGAAGCACATGGCCATGCACAAGCTCGACCTCAACACCGCGACCCGCGAGGAGCTGGCGAAGGTGCCCGAGATCGGCGAGACCGTGGCCGACAAGATCATCGCGGCGCGTCCCTTCAACACGAAGTCGGAGCTGGTCTCGAAGGGCATCGTGACGAAGGCCGAGTTCGGCAAGCTGGCGTCGCACGTCTACGCCAAGCCCGCCACCAAGCCGGCGGCCAAGCCCGCTGCGAAGCCCGCGGCCAAGCCGGCCACCCCGGCAGCAACCAAGCCGGCGAAGTAACGATCCCGTTCCTTCCGGACGCACGAACGGCCGGGGCGCGAGCCCCGGCCGTTCGATTTCCGCTTCGGCGTACGGCTAGAGCACGCCGAGACCGAAGTGAACGCCGCCGGCGAGCGTGAACAGCGTGGTGGGATCCCCCCGCGTGCGGATCGAGTGGTAGGCCAGCTCCCCGCTCCAGGCGAAGGCGCGGGTGACGAGCACGCGGGCGCCCACGCCGACGTGGAAGCCGAAGCGGGTCTCGGAGTGGCCGGTGTCGAGCGAGCCGCCCTTCACCTTGCTGCCGAGGTTGTAGAGCCCGAGGCCGCCCTGCAGGTAGGGCCGCACCTTCCCGCCGGTCGGGATCACGAACTGGACGTGCGGCGTGACCTGGATGGCGTGCAGGCTCGCGTCCACCGACGAGCCCGCGCTCGCCGCCATGGCCTCCTCGAAGTCGTCGGCCACGCTCGGGGTGAGCAGGCGGACGTCGCCGCCGATGCCGAGGCTCCCGTTGAGCATGTACGTCCCGGTCAGGCCGGCCAGGAAGCCGACGCTGGCCTCGTTGGTGTAGTCGCCGGTGGGCACGCTCAGCCCGACGTCGGCGCCCAGCCAGATCGGGCGGGCAGCGAGCGCGGGCACGGTGGCGAGGACGAGGCCCGCCAGGACCAGGAGCAGGAACCGGAGCTTCATGATGGGTCTCCCCAGAGGGGCGGATCGGCCGATGGCCCGGCCGAGCCCACCGGGCACGGCCGTGCAGCTTCGCCGCAGGCTGCACCCCGGTTGGTGGGCTGTCAAACCCTACCCCGGCCCCGGTCCCGGCGCCCGTCGTGAGGGCTCAAGGGCACAGACGGTCCTGCCGATAATCGCTTGGAAGTGCCGGTCGCGCCCGCACGGGAGCGGGCGCCGCCATTCGGGACAGGGAGGCCCAGATGCGGCACAACCACTCCGGCTTCACGCTGGTCGAGCTGTTGATCGCCCTCATCATCGTCGGGATCATCGCGGCGATGGCCACGGTCAACTATGTGGCGGCGCAGAAGCGCGCCCGCGAGGCGTCGCTCAAGACCAACATGCACACATTCCAACTGGCCGCCGAGGACTTCGGCCTGCGCTCGCCATCGTACGCGGCCACGGCCGACTCGGTCGCCGCGCTGCTGCCGCAGGGCGGCGGCAGCATGCGCAACCCCTACACGAAGACGCCGGGGCGGGACAACGCCTGGGCCGACCAGCCCTCGTGGCAGGAACCGCTGCAGAGCGTCTCGACGCAGCCGGGCGTGGTCACCTACGGCGATTCGGTGGGGCTGGTCTACCAGATCGTCGGTCGGGGCTCGGCCGGCGACCTGCCGCTGCGCCTGAAGGGCGGCTCGTAGGGCCGACTCGCTCCGCTCAGACGTCGAGCACCAGCCGGCAGCGGCAGACCGGTCCGTCCAGCTCCAGTTCCACGGCGTGCTGGGAGACGGCCTTGATCTCGCGCAGCAGGGTCTGGCGCCGCGGATCGAGGGGCGAGCCGAGCAACGTCGCCTCCAGCCCCGTCGGCGTCAGCCGGCCGATCTCCGCCCGCGTCCACACCGCGCGCGCCAGCTCCGACTCGAGCAGCACGGTGTTCAACCAGTGCACCAGCAGATCGGCGGGATCGTCGCCGCTCAGCCGCACCCGCCGCTGCACGCTCGGCGCCGCCCCGTGCGCGTCGGCCACCAGCGCCATCAGCGTCTCCGCCGCCCGGGCGTAGAGCCGCGTCGCGTCGGCCGCCCAGACCTCGAGCCCGACGTCCCCGGTGTGATCGAAGGTCCTGGCGCCCTCGTCCATGCCCCGAGCATCGCCCCGTCGGCGGGGGCGCGGCAAGCGACCGGCACCGCTACATCATCTGGCGGGCGCGCAGGCTGACCAGCCCGCGCAGGGCGACGATGACGTGGTCGAGCACGGAGATGCCGACGACCTCGCCGACCTCCACGAGCCGCCGGGTGATGCTGAGGTCCTCCTCGCTGGGCTCGGGATCGCCGCTGGGGTGGTTGTGGACCAGGACCACGGCGGCGGCGGAGTGCAGGATGGCCGGCTGGAAGACCTCGCGCGGGTGCACGATCGAGGCGTTCAGGCTGCCGATCGAGACGACCTCGCGGCACTGCATCTCGTGGCGCGCATTGAGCAGCAGCACCACGAAGTGCTCGCGGCGCGCCCGCGTCAGGTCGCGCACCTGGGCGAGCACGTCCTCGGGCCCGCGGATCGCCGCGCCGCCGGGGACGCCCTCCACCGCCCGGCGGCCGAGCTCGAAGGCCGCCACCAGCGCCGCCGCCCGCGCCGGGCCGACCCCCGGCACCAGCAGCCAGCGGGCGCTCGACCACAGCCCCAGCTCCGCCGGGCTGCGCCGCGCGAGCTGGCGGCCGATGCGCAGCGCGCTGTGGCCGGGCGTGCCCGAGCCGAGCACCAGCGCCAGCAGCTCACCGTCGGCCAGCGCCGCGGGACCGCGGGCGCGCAGCTTCTCGCGCGGCCGGGGCCCGGCGGTCGGACGGGCGCCGGGGCGGCGCCGGACCTCCGACGGGACCGCAACCGGCCGCGTCGGGGCGGGATCGGCCGACGGTCCGGCCGGCACGGCACCGGCCTCGTATGCTCTTTCCGGCGGCAGCGGCACCTCCCCACCGGCTTGGGAAGCCGGGCGAAGTCGTGGATAATGACGGGTGGCGCGTCGGCGGCGGCCCCCGGAAGGCGGGAGCGGCGACGACGCCCGACCACCCCCACAGGAGATCGCTTGCATGAGCCGTTCCCGCGCTCTGGCCGTGACCGTCGTCACGCTGCTCTTCGCCCTGTCGGCGCTTCCCGCCCGCGCCCAGGAGCTCAAGGTCGTGGACGCCGTCGGCAACGTGGACTACGTGCACGGCCGTTCCTCGATCCGGGTGGGCACGTGGGCCAAGTACCACATCAAGAACGTGGACGAGAACGGTGTCATCGAGGAGTACAACTCGACCATCCTGATCGCGGGTGAGGAGGAGTTCTGGGGCGAGGACTGCTTCTGGATCGAGACCCACACCGAGCGCGCGGACGGCGGACCGGGCGAGGCGGCCACGCTGGTGTCCTACTCCATCTTCGACGACAGCCTGGCCGTTCCCCACCTGCAGGTCTACCAGCGCAAGAAGCTGGATCCCGTGATTGCCGGCTCGACCGACACCATGGTGCCGCGGATCATGCGGCAGGGCGAGAACGTGCTGCGCTCCCGCAACCCCTTCGGCACCAACCTCACCTGGATGGTGGACACGCTGGGCAGCGACACGGTGCGCACGCCGCGGGGCACCTACCTCTGCCGGATCGTCCGCCAGCGACAGGGCGCCGGCCAGCTCGCCGAGAGCGCCGACAGCTCGCGCTATACCGAGGTCCACAAGTCGCGCACCATCTACGAGACCCTCTCCGTGCCGATCACCCACATGGCGCACGAGGAGATCGTCTCCGAGGCCACGGTGCGCACTTGGCTGATCGGCCGCTCCAAGGAGGCCGGCCCGGCGCGCTCGGCGGGCCGCTCGGTGTCCACGGTGGATCTCGTGGACTTCGGCACCGGCGGGCTGGAGGCGACGCTGGTGCCCGAGAGGTTCCGGCACACGCTGGCCGAGCAGCGGGCGGCGGCGCGGGTGCCGCACCGCGCGACGACGCCGGCCCGGAAGACGACCGGCACACCGGCGCGACACTGAGCCCGCTCGCCGGGCGGGCGCCTACTCGAACAGGCCGCGGGCGAAGGCCTCGGGATCGAACGACTCCCAGTCGTCGAGGCCCTCGCCCACACCGACGAGGCTGATCGGCAGGCCGAGCTGGTCGGCGATGGCCAGCACGGCCCCGCCGCGCGCGGTCCCGTCCAGCTTGGTCAGCGCCAGGCTGGTGATGGGGACGACCCGCTGGAACTCCCGGGCCTGCTGCAGGCCGTTCTGTCCCAGGGTGGCGTCGAGCACGAGCAGCACGTGATGCGGGGCGCCGGGGACCACGCGGCCGCAGACCCGCGCGATCTTCTCCAGCTCCTCCATCAGGTTGTGCTTGGTGTGCAGGCGCCCGGCGGTGTCCACCAGCACGATCTCGGTGCCGCGCGAGCCGGCGGCGGAGAGTCCGTCGTGCACCACCGCCGCCGGGTCGGAGCCGGACCGCGCCCGCAGCAGCTCCACCCCCGCGCGCTCCGCCCAGACCCCGAGCTGCTCGGTGGCGGCGGCGCGGAAGGTGTCCGCCGCGACCAGCAGGGTCGGGCGCGCGTCGCGTGCGAAACGCGCGGCGAGCTTGCCGGCCAGCGTGGTCTTGCCGACCCCGTTGACGCCGACCAGCAGCGCCACCCAGGGACTCGGCACCTTCCCGTCCGCATCGGCCACGGGCTCGAAGCGCGCGCCCGAACCACCGAGGATGCCGATCGCGGCCCGCTCGAGCGCGCCGCGCAGTTCGAGCGAGGGTTCGTGCTGCAGCAGGTCGCGGGCCCGATCGAGCAGGCGGTCGGTGGTGGCGGGGCCGACGTCGGCGGCGAGCAGCGCCTCCTCGAGGCTCGCCAGCACCTCGGGATCGGGCGCGCCGCGTCGCTGCAGCAGGGCGCCCACCTGGTCGGCCAGGCGTTCACGCGTGCGGGCGAGCCCGTCGCGCAGGCGGGACAGCAGGCTCATGACCTTCCCGACCGGGGAGCGGACCGCGTCATCGCTCGTCGGCGTTCGAGGTGGCCGCCAGCTCACCGCCGGCCGGCTCACCGTTCGCCGAGCGAACGTCGAAGCGCACCGAGACGAGCTTGGACACGCCCAGCTCCTGCATGGTCACGCCGTAGAGACAACCCGCCGATTCCATCGTCCGCTTGTTGTGCGTGATCACGACGAACTGGGTCTTGTCGCTGAAGCGCTGGAGCATGCGGATGAAGCGGTCCACGTTGGCGTCGTCGAGCGGCGCGTCCACCTCGTCGAGCAGGCAGAAGGGCGACGGCTTCTCCAGGTAGATGGCGAACAGCAGCGCGATGGCGGTGAGGGCGCGCTCGCCCCCCGACATCAGGCTGATGCTCTGCAGGTGCTTGCCGCGCGGCTTGGCCACGATCTCGATGTCGCAGTCGAGCGGGTCCTCGCCGACCATGCGCAGTTCGCAGTCGCCGCCCTCGAACAGGGTGGTGAAGACGTCGCGGAAGTGGCCCTGCACGCGACCGAAGGTGTCGCGGAACATCTCGCTGGCGGTGACGTTGATCTTGGCGATCGCCTCGAGCAACTGGGCGCGCGCGCTGGTCAGGTCGGTGCGCTGCTGGGTCAGGAACTGCCAGCGTTCCTTCTTCTTCGCGTACTCGTCCACCGCCAGCAGGTTCACCGGGCCGAGGGCGCGGAAGCGCGTGCGCATCTCCTCGAGCCGCGTGCGCGCCGCCTCGGGCTCGAAGTCCTCCGCCGGAGCCGCCGGCTCCCAGTGCTCGACGTCGAGCTCGTACTCGGCGTGCAGCCGCTCGAACGTGCGCTCCAGCTCGGCGTGGGTCTGCACGCGGTCCAGCTCGAGCTGGTGCATCAGCTCGCTCAACTCGGTGTGCTGGAAGCGGAGCTGGCGCGCCTCCTCCTCGCCCGCCTGCACCTCCTGCTTGCGATCGAGGTGACGCTTCTGCAGCTCCACCACCCGTTCGCGCTGCGTGGACTCCGACTCCAGCAGGCCGGTGAGCCCGGCCGCAAGGCCGGACACCTCGGCCTCGATCTCGGTCACCCGCGCGCGCGCCTCGCCCTGCTCGCGCTCGCGCGCCTCGATCCCGGCCTCGATCTCGCGGCGCGTCTGCTCCGCCCGCGCCCAGCGGCTCTCCCACTCGCCGCTCTCGCCCGCCAGCCGCAGCAGCTCCTCGCCCGCCGCCCGCGATTCCTGCGCCGCCGCCTCGCGCCGCTGCTCGAGCCCGTGCAGCGCCCCGTCCAGGTCGGCGAGCTGCGCCCGCGCGCTCTCCACCTCGCGCTGGTAGGCGGCCAGGTCGGTCTCCGCCTCGGCCAGGGCGCGGGCCAGCGTCTCCAGCTCCGCCTCGTGGGTGGCGATCTCGCGCCGCCGCTCGTCGCCCTCGTCGGCCGCCCAGCGGCTCTCGCGCTCGGCCGCCTCGGCGTCGCGCGCCAGCGCCTCGAGTGCGGTCCGCGCCGTCTCCAGCGCGTCGGCCGCCGCCGTGCGCCGCTCCTGCGTCGCCGTGCGCCGCGTCTCCAGCTCGTCGCGACCGCGCTCCAGCGTCTCCAGCGCCTGCCGGCGCGCGGCCAGCTCGCCGGTGAGCTCGCGGATCTCGTTCTCGCGGTGCAGCAGCCCGGCCAGGTTGCGCGACGAGCCGGCCCGCACGCGACCGCGCTCCCACACCTCGCCGTCGAGGCTCACGAAGCGCAGCCCCGCCTCGGAATGCGTCGCCAGCCGCGCCGCGCACTCGCGGTCCTCGACCACCACCACCGCGCCGAGCAGCCGCTCGACCAGCACGCGGTAGCGCTCGTCGCAGTTCACCAGGTCGCTGGCGCGCCCCAGCACGCCCGGCCCCGTCGGCACCTCGTGCGGCGTCCCGGCAACGAGCCCCTCGAGGTCCACCAGCGTCGCCCGCCCGCTCGGCAGCCCGCGGAGTTGCTCCAGCGCGGTGGCCAGCGCGTCGCGCCCCGCCACCAGCACGAAGGCGGCCGCCTCGCCCAGCGAGGCCTCGAGCGCGTCGAGATAGCGCACCGGCACCTCGAGCACGTCCGAGATCATCCCCAGCGTGCCGGGAGCGCGGTGCTCGCCGGCCAGCAGGCCCCTGACGCCCTCGGAGACGCCGTCGAAGTTGCGCTTGAGCTCGAGCAAAGTCTCCAGCCGCGACTCGGCCGCGGCCGACTGCTCGCGCAGCTCCGCCATCTCCGCCGCGTTCGCCTCCAGCCCAGCCGTCGCCGCGGCCAGCTCGGCATCCACCGCCGCCAGCGCGGTGCGCGCCGCGTCCAGCTCGGCGTCGAGGCGGGCCCGCTCGGTCTCGCGCTCGGCCGCCCGGCGCGCCAGCTCGGCCACCCGCTGGTCCAGCTCGTCGCGCCGCGTCACCGCCGCCGCCCGCCGCTCGTCGAGCGACTGGCGCCGGGCCCGCAGGTTCTCGAGCGTGCCCCGCTTCTCGGCCTCGGTCGAGAACAGGTCGAGCGAGAGCTGCTTGCGCTCGCTCGCCACCTCGCGGCGCTCGCGCAGTTCGGCCTCGACCGCGCGCAGCGCCTGCTCGCGCTCGCCGGCCCGGCCCTGCGCCGCGTCGCGCTCGGTCCGCAGCGCCGCCAGACGCTCGCCCGCCTCGCGCTCGCGCGTGGCGACCTCGTTCAGCCGCTCGCGCAACGCGGCCGCCTCGGCCGCGGCCTCGTCGGCCCGGCGCAGCAACCCGGCCGTGCGCTCGCGCAGCAGCACCACCTGGTGCTCGGCCTGGGTGCGGGCCTCCTCGCGGTCGCGCAGTCCGCCCTGCGCCGTGGACAGCTCGCGCTCCAGCTCGAGCAGGACCAGCTTGCGGTCGTTGAGCGCCGCCTCGACGGTGTCGAGCGAGGCGGTGATGCCCTCGCGGCGGACCGACTCCTCCTCCCACTGCTCCCGGGCCTCGGCCTCGCGCCGACGCAGCTCGCCGACCTGGCTGGCGGTGAGCGAGAGGTCGAGGTCGCGGATCTCGTCGCGCCAGCGCTGGTAGCGCCGCGCCTTGCCGACCTGGCGCCCGAGCGAGCGCAGCTCGCGCTCCAGCTCGAAGACGATGTCGTTCAGGCGCACGAGGTCGGTCTCGGTGGCCTCGAGCTTGCCCAGGGCCTCCTTCTTGCGGGCCTTGTACTTGGTGATGCCCGAGGCCTCCTCGAACAGGAAGCGGCGGTGGCCGGAGTTGTCCGAGAGGACGTGGTCCACCATGGCCCGCTCGATCACCGAGTAGGCGTGGCTGCCCATGCCGGTGTCGAAGAAGAGGTCGCGGATGTCCTTGAGGCGGCACGGGGTGTTGTTGAGCGAGTACTCGCTCACGCCCGAGCGGAAGACGCGCCGCGACACGGTGACCTCGGAGTACTCGGACTTCAGGATGCCGCGGTCGTTCTTGAAGGTGAGGTGGACCTCGGCCATTCCCAGCGGCTTGCGGCTCGGGCAGCCGTTGAAGATCACGTCCTCCATCGAGTCGCCGCGCAACTGCTTGGCGCTCTGCTCGCCCATCACCCAGCGGATGGCGTCGGAGACGTTGGTCTTGCCGCAGCCGTTGGGGCCGATGACGCCGGTGATGCCCTCACCGAAGCGCAGCTCGGTCTTGTCAACGAAGGACTTGAAGCCCTGGATCTCCAGCCGGTACAGGAACATCCTTATCCCCTCTCGCTCGGCGGCCGCAGGCAGGCCGGCGGGGCGCGACGAGCGTGATCGTGTCCGAGACGTCGGTGGTCGGCAGGCTGTCGGTGCACTGTCTCAGGGGGCTGCCCGACCCGCGCCGGCATCCGCGCCGTGACGCGGACGCTCCCTGCACGGGTCCCCGGCGCGCCCCTGCCGTTGCGAGCGGCCCGGGTGCCCGGGCGGCGGCCCATGAACCGGTAGATTACGGGCGGTCTGCGCGGGGGTCAATCGAATCCGCGCCCGGCCCCGGGCGCTTCGGCGAGCGCGCGCGCCAGCGTCGCCGCCACCTCCTCCAGCTCGGCGTCGGCGAGGGTGCGCGGGTCGAGCCGCCAGCGTCCCGCGCGCACCGTGCCGATCACCGCCGGCTCGGCCGCGCGCGCGCACTGCTCCAGCTCCCGGGCGCTCCATCCCGCCCGGGCCACCTCGACCGCCCAGCCCGGCAGCACCTGCTGCGGCAGCGAGCCGCCGCCCACTTCCCCACTCGAGCCGACCACGCGCACCGTGATGCCCGGCACGAGCGCCGTCAGCCGGTCGGCCAGCCGGCGGGCACGCGCCTCCAGCTCCGGCGCCCTCCGGCGCAGCATGGCCAGCACCGGGACCTCGCTCGCGGCGCGCCCGGGATCGGCATAGAGCGGCAGCGTGGCCTCCAGCGCAGCCAGCGCCAGCTTGTCGGCCCGCACGGCGCGGGTCAGCGGATCGCGGCGGATCGCCTCGACGCTGCTCCGGCGGCCGAGGACCAGTCCGGCCTGGGCGCCGCCGAGCAGCTTGTCCCCGGAGCAGGTCACCACGTCGCAGCCCTCGGCCAGGCACTCGCCCACCGTGGGTTCGGACTCCAGACCGAAGGCAGCCAGGTCCACCAGCGCCCCGCTGCCCAGGTCCTCGACCAGCCGGATGCGGCGGCGGCGGGCCAGCGCCGCCAGCTCGGCGCGCTCGGGGCGGGCGGTGAACCCCGCCAGGCGGAAGTTGCTGGGGTGCACGCGCAGGATGACGGCGACGTCGTTCCAGCGCTCGAGCGCGCGCTCGTAGTCGCGCAGGTGGGTGCGGTTCGTGGTGCCGACCTCGACCAGGGCGGCGCCGCTGCGCTCGAGGACCTCGGGGATGCGGAAGGAGTCGCCGATCTCGACCAGCTCGCCGCGCGAGACCAGGACGCGCCGGCCCGCGGCCAGCGCCGTGACCGCCAGCAGCACCGCGGCCGCGCCGTTGCCCACGGCCAGGGCGGCCTCGGCCCCGGTGAGCCGGCACAGCCAGCGCTCGACCCCGGTGCCGCGCCGGCCGCGCCGGCCGGTGGCGAAGTCGTATTCCAGCGAGCAGTAGCCCGCGGCCACGTCGGCGACCGCGGCGCGGGCGGGCCCGGCCAGCGGGGCGCGCCCGAGGTTGGTGTGCAGCACGACACCGGTGGCGTTGAGGACGCGGCGCAGGGTGGGACGGCCCGCCTCGCGCGCCCGCGCCGCGGCGCGGGCCGCCAGCTCGGCGACCGAAAGCGCGCCGGCCGAGCCCGACCGGAGGCGCATGCGCTCCAGGGCGAGCTCGGCCCGGATGGACTCCACGAGCAATCGGCGGGGCACGTCGGCACCGGCCGCGGCCACGGCCGGATGTCGCAACAGCACCTCCACGGCCGGCAGGCCGCGCAGGGACTTCTTCGCGGGCTTCATCGTCCCGGCACTCTAGCGCGCCGGGACCCGGGGAGCCAGACGTCGTCCCCGGACCGGACGATCAGCGGCCGCCGGGGCGCTTCCGCGACGAACGGCGCATCATCCACATGATCAGGAGGATGACGGCCACGACCACGAAGATGTAGGAGACGACCTGCGACATTTCCGGACCACCTCCCTTGCCTTGGGGTGCCCATCCTCCGGGCCTTGAGGACCTCGTTCAGCTTACGACGAGCGGGCCCGGCTAGGAAGCCGCCAGGGCCTTCATCAACTGGATGGCCGCCGGCCCGAGGATGACGACCAGCAGGGCCGGCAGGATGAGCAGGACCAGCGGGAAGGCCAGCTTGACCGTCGCCTTGCGGGCGAGTTGCTCGGCGCGCTGGCGCCGCTTGGTACGCATGGAGTCGGCGTGGGAGCGCAGCGCCTGCCCCACGCTGGTGCCGAGGCGATCGGTCTGGATGAGCATCGCCACCAGGGCGTAGACCTCGTCCACGCCGGTGCGTTCCGCCAGGTTGCGCAGCGCGTCGGTGCGGGAGACCCCGGCCTGCATCTCCTGGTTGACGATCCCCAGCTCCGCGGCCAGCACGGGACTGGGCAGGCGCATCTCGGTGGCCACGCGCTGCAGTCCGGCCGCCACGCCCAGGCCCGACTCCACGCAGATGACCAGCAGGTCGAGGGCGTCGGGCAGCGCGGCGAGCACCGCGTTGTGGCGCGCGTTCTGCCGCAGCGCCACGATCATGGTGGGCAGGTAGAAGCCGACCACCCCGGCGAGCACGGCCAGCGCCATCACCCGTGCGGCCGGCTGGTGGAAGGCATAGGCGGTGAACAGCCAGAGCACCGGCAGCGCGGCGGCGAGGATCACCTTGGTGCCGAGGAAGACGAGCACGGCCTCGGAACGCCGGAAGCCGGCGCGGATCAGCCCCGTGCGCAGCGCGTTGCTGCCGTCCGGCGAGGGCAGGAAGCCGCCGAGCTGGGCGAGGGCCTTGAGCAGCGCCGGCGGGCGATCGCCGAAGCTCACCGAGGCCCCCGAACGGGTCGTGCGCAGCTCGCGCAGGCGGGCGGCCACCGGGCTGCGGGTCGAGCGCGCCTCCACGTGGAACGCGTACGCCCCCACCGCGATGGTGGCGAAGACGAGCACCGAGAAGATGGCGAGGAACATGGCTAGACCTTGATGGTGACGATCTTGCGGATCACGAGGATCCCCAGGATCTGCATGACGGCGGCGGCCATCAGGGCGTGCCGCCCACTCGCGCTCTCGAGCATGGGTCGGAAGTAGTCCGGCTGTACCGCCCAGGTGTAGCCCGCCATGGCCAGCGGCAGCAGCACCAGGATGCCCCCGGTGAGCCGTCCCTGCGTGGTGAAGGTGCGGATGTCTCCCAGCACGCGGAAGCGGTCACGGATCAGGCGCGCCGTGTTCTCGAGGATCTCGGCGAGGTTGCCGCCGGTCTCCCGCTGCAGCACCACGGCGGTGACGAAGAAGCGCACGTCGAGCGAGTCCACCCGCCGCGCCAGGTTCACCAGCGTCTCGCGGAAGTCCAGCCCCAGCGCCTGCTCCTCCACCGTCACGGCGAACTCGCTGCGCACGGGCTCGGGCGACTCCTGCGCCACCATCTGCAGCGCGGCGGAGAACGACAGGCCGGCGCGCAGGGCGCTGACCAGCAGGTCGAGGGCGTCGGGGAACTCCTGGGAGAACGACTGCATGCGCTGGCTCCGGCGGATCAGCACGTAGAGATAGGGCAGCGGCCCCACCACCACGAGGAGCAGCAGCGCGGGACCGACGCGGTGCGTCAGCACCACGCCGGCCAGGTAGCTGCCCAGGGCGAACACGGCCACCAGCAGCACCAGCACGCCGGCGCGCAGGCGCAGCCCGGACTGGTAGAGCAGCATCTCCAGCCGCTCGCCGAGGCGGAACCCCTGCAGCAGCCGGTCGAGCCACGGCATCGTGCTGTAGCGCTGGTCGCGCTCGATGTCCACGCGCGGGCCCGAGCGATCGGTCGGCCCCAGCCCCCGCAGCCGCCGGTCGAGCACGCGACCGGGAGCGCCGAGGCGATGCAGCAGGATGCTCGACGCCGCCAGGGTCACGGCCAGGAAGATGAGAGCGGCGAAGACCAGGTTGAGGTTCACGCGGCGCCCCTCGGCGTGAACCGCCGGCCGCGCTCGAAGATGTCCGAGGGCAGGTCGAGACCGGTCACGCGGATCAGTTCGCAGCAGCGCGGCACGATGCCGGTGGCCTCATAGTGGCCGAGCACCCGACCGTCCGCGTCCATGCCGGTCGAGACGAAGCGGAAGATCTCCTGCATCGTCACCACCGGACCCTCCATCCCCAGCAGCTCCTGCACGCTCTGGACCTTGCGCGAGCCGTCGGAGATGCGCGAGATGTGCACGAGCAGGTCGAGCGCCGAGGCGATCTGCTCGCGGATGGCCCGGTCGGGCAGCGAGTGCCCGGCCATCAGCACGAGGTTCTCGAGCCGGTGCAGGGCGTCGCGCGGACCGTTGGCGTGCAGGGTGCTCAGCGAGCCGTCGTGGCCGGTGTTCATGGCCTGCAGCATGTCGAGCACCTCGTCGCCGCGCACCTCGCCGACCACGATGCGGTCGGGTCGCATGCGCAGCGAGTTGCGCACCAGGTCGCGCTGCGTGATCTGCCCGCGCCCCTCGACGTTGGCGGGACGCGTCTCCAGCCGCACGACGTGCGGCTGCTGGAGCTGCAGCTCCGCCGAGTCCTCGATGCTGACGATGCGCTCGTCGTCCGAGATGTAGCGCGAGAGGATGTTGAGCAGCGTCGTCTTGCCGGAGCCGGTGCCGCCGGTGATCAGCATGTTGAGCCGCGACCGCACCGCGCAGGTCAGGAACTGCGCGATCTCGGGGGTCAGGCTGCCCAGGCCTAGCAGGTCGTCGATGGACAGCGCGCGGCGGCGGAAGCGGCG
>CAYNPF010000028.1:0-15980 GCA_964398895.1 uncultured bacterium | reverse complement strand
TGTCCCGGAGGACCCGACCGCGGCACCGGACGACGCCGACTGCGCCCGCTTCGTGCCGGAGGCCGCCGTGGCCGAGCGGTGCGCCCGGGCATACGACAGACCGGAGACGACCTTCGTCATCCCCCAGAGGTCGTGCAGCACGAAGTCCACGAGCTGCTGGCACTGGGTGCGGCGGTAGTCCCAGAGCGCCGTGCCGAGGAACAGCACCGGGCCGTTCTCCGTGCCATGGTAGTAGGTCATCAGCGCGTTCACACCACTGCCGGCCTGGAGCATCTCCCGCGTGTAGTTCTTGCCGTAGGCGAGGTACAGCGTGTCCAGCGCCATGTACTCGTAGGACGAGTCGGCCGTGACCTGCCGCGTCTCGGTAATGATGTTCTCGTAGGTCATGAACTCAGCGGCCAGACCCGGGCCACTCGCACTGGCATTGATGTAGTAGTTCGAGGCGTTCCGGAACGGCACCAGCGAGAGCGGGTCGGTCGCCGGCGTGCGCGCCTGCAACAGCGGCGGCAGGTTGTAGTAGCGCGCATCGCGCATCGGCTCGCCCTGCCAGGCCCGGGCCGAGGTCGAGGTGGGGTCGTGCTGGTCCAGCCGCGCCACCTGGATGTAGCCCTCGAACACCCGGAACTCCGAGCGCCAGTGCGCCAGGTCGTACATGAACCGCCCGGGGCCGAGGTCGGCAGTCGGCGACGCCGCGTTGGTCAGGGTCGTATAGGTCCGCACGTTGTTGAGGTCGTTGGGGGCCTGGTTCCAGGAGGTGTTGGTCGCGTTGCCGAAGCCGCCCCCCATCGCCCACAGCGCGCCCCCCTGGCTCACCCAGGTGGCCAGCGTGTTCTGGCGGTTGCGCTTCGACATGTAGTTCAGCGTGGTCATCGGCGAGATCGACGAGGTGGGCGACGTCTCGAAGTACGAGCCCGTCTGGTCCACCATCCAGATGATGTGCTTGTACTGGCCGAGCACGCTGAGCGCGAGGGTCGGGTTCTCCTGACCGTGCCGCGTGGACATCGTGTCGTAGCTGTAGCCCTTGAAGAGACCCGGCTGCGTCTTCATGGCACTGTCCGGCTGCATCCTCCAGCGCACGCCGCCCACGGCAAAGAGGAAGGTGTCCTTCTCCGCCCGGGTCGGCCAGTTCCCGGTGGGCCCGATCAACGTGTCGGTGCGTCCGCGAACGAACTGGTCCACCTTGAGCCGGGTGTCGTCCATCACCAGCAGGTCGCGGTCGAAGGTCGGCTTGAAGACCCGGAACTGGACCCAGCCCAGGCTCACCAGGCCGTTGATGTCCTCGGCCTCGACGTAGAAGTTGTGCACCTCGCCGGTGTCGCCACCCGCTCCGGTGAACGGACCGACGGTCGCCGAGGTGGTCAGGCTCCAGTCGCTCCAGTGGTACCAGTCGTCCTGGCCCGTCCGCGCGGTCTCGTCGTCGAGGGCCACCAGGTCGAGCACCCAGCGGTAGCGCCGCATCACCGAGCCCGGCGGCGGCTCCGCGGTCCAGTTGAACGTGACCGGCTCACCCGAGGGCACCTGGAGCTGCACCGCCCACGAGGGATTCAGCGGCTGCGGGAAGCCGCCGGTCTTGTAGGTGTAGCTGAAGAAGGAGTTGTAGAGGGTGATCGCCGGCCCGAGCTGGCTGGCCAGCCCGACGGCCATCTTCAGCATGTTGTTGTTGAGGGTCCACACCGGCGAGTAGGCGCCCGACCGACCGAACGCCACCACCACGAACAGGTACTCGCTGTTGGGCACGAGGTTGGTGTACTGGACGAACGGGCTGTCCGGCCCGGTCGAGTCCCAACCCACGAACCTGGGGGCGAAGTTGAGCCGCATGGAGTCCGGGTGCGACAGCCACCAGCTCCAGCGCGGATCCGAGTCGCTCTTGAACAGCCTGTACTTGTAGTAGAGCGGCTTCTCGTAGACGTACCCGTTCGGGTCCGTGTAGTCGTAGCCGGTCCAGGCGATCCGCACCGCCGGCGTCACCGACGGCGAGCGCAGCGCGTTGGGCTTCGGCGAGTCGATGATCACGCGTGGTGCGACGCCGAAGGAATAGAACGCCCGGACCACCGGCTCCGAGTACAGTCCGCGGTTGTCCAGGGCCCGGATCGCGAAGACGTGGAAGTCCCGGCTGATCGGCTGGGTGGCGTTGGGATCCCCGGGAACGGACGCGGAGAAGGTGAAGGTCTGCTCGTTCTTGGTCGTGCTCACCCACTGCGTGTCGGAGCCCGCGTCGCTGGGCGGGTCAATGGCGTATTCGTAGCGAACCACCCGCCCGTCGGCATCGAAGCCCGTCCAGTACATCTGGTACGTGTAGAACTCGGCGTGGGTGGTGTCCACCGGCGCGTAGGTGAGACGCATCGCCGGACGTTCGTTCGGCAGGATCGTGTTCTTCAACGACTGGCTGCAGCCGAAGCTCCCGAGGCCGGCGAGGACCACCAGCATCAGGAGGACCGGGGTACCTGCGCGGTTCCGCATCGCTCTACTCCCCCTCTCCTGACGAAGCCGATCCCGGTCGGTTCGACGTCGTCGAGTTCTCTCCGGACACCGCCTCCATCGCGGGCCTGACGTACGTGACGGTGATGACGTTGTCGGGGCTGGTGGGCTCCTCCGGGTAGGTCGCGATCCCGTTGACGCAACGGCCCTGACCCGGGTTGCCCTCGCACTCGACGCAGTCGCAGATCTGGATGCTCACCCGGATCTCACCCGAGGCGAACGGGTTCTTGGCCATGGTCCCGCCGGGGATGAAGCTGAGCGTGACCGGGCTGCCCAGGTTGATGTAGCTGAGGCCGTTGGAGCCGACGTAGGTCCACGAGGTGTCGGCGCCGGTGTAGAAGCTCTTGCCGTAGAGCCGGATCCGGAACCGCGTGACCGTGGTCGAGGTCGGGCCGCCACCGCGGGTCGAGGTCGCGTTGGGATCGAACGGATCGAGATCCATGCCCTTCAGGTAGAAGTCCCACTGGGCCGTGTTGATGACCTGGCCGTTGTAGGGCCGGAACTGCGTGTCGCGGACCAGCGCCGGCGCCTTGTCCACGAAGAAGACCAGCACCTTGTGGCGGTAGGCCTGCTGGGCTGGCGTGCCGCCGCCTGGAGAATCCGCGCCCTCGGCCAGCTTGACCGGGTCGGCGCCCACGGTGGGATCCACGGCCCCCTCGTAGTCCTCGGCCCGCGCCACCGCGTAGGCCTTGCCCGCCTGGAACATGCGCCAGTAGCCGCCGAGCACCGGCGAACGATAGACCGAGGCCGGCTCGTAGATCGGGTACATCGTGGTCTGCGCCGGCGTGCTCTTCAACCCCGACGGCGTCAGGCGGGTGACCACCAGGGAGCGGAAGCCGATGGGCGATCCGGCGCGGCCGCCATACTGGGTCTCCGGCGTCAGCAGCGGGCTGCTCAGGGCCCCCTCCAGCCCCTTGAACGAGGGATCCGAGCTGTCGGCGCGCACCTGGTAGCGCGAGTCGCAGTCGTAGCCGCCGTTCCACAGGACGATGAACGAGTTCATGTGGACGGTGTCGTTCTCGCTGCGGGCGTAGAGCCGGTTCTTGTAGATCTCGTAGAAGGTGCCGCGCGACTGGTAGTTGCGCCCGGCCGGGGGGAGGCGCTTCGAGGGCCGATAGCCGAACGAATCCACGCCGAACGAGTAGGTGGAGGGCAGCGCCGGAACGGTCGTGAAGAGCGCCCCCGGGTCCTTGCTCGGCCACGTGGTCACGGTGACGCTGTGCGAGTTGTACTCGCCATCGCTCTCCCCGGTGAAGTCCGCGGGGTTCGGCCCCGCCCACCAGGTGTCGGGCGCGTGGTTCATGATGAAGTAGCGGTTGGTCTCTCCCGCGCCGCCGGCCTGGTCGAGCGCCCGCAGCGAGAAGAGCTTCGTGCCGGTCGAGACCATCGGACCGTTGGGATCGGCGCCGTAGGACACCGAGTGCACCGAGGCATCCACCGAGCGGAACGCGCTCTCGTCGAGCTTGAAGCGGTACTCGCCCACCGTCATGAACGGGTCGCGCATCTCGGCGTGCCAGGCGAAGTCGAGCTGGCTGTAGGCGGCGGCCGTGTCCACCGCGCCGGTCGTGCGGTCGTATACGTGGGTCAGGTAGCGGACCTCGGTATCCGGGATCGGGTCGCCCGCGGCCGACAGGCGAACGATCTTGCCCGTCGCCTGGGCCTGGTCGATCACCGGCGTGGGCGGGTACTTGTCGAGCGCCCGGAAGACGAACTTCGCCGGCGTCGGATCGGGCTTGCCCTTGTCGTCCACCGCGTACAGGTAGAACGCGTGCTGCCGGTCCGTGTACAGCTCCGAGACGTTGAAGACGAACGTCGTGTCGGTCTTGGACGTGAACCGATAGTCCCCGGGCTTGGGAGCCGGCAGGCTCGGGATGTACCCGGTCCCATCCGGCGTGACCGTCGTCTCGACGACCGCGTAATAGAAGCCGCCGATGGAGCCGTCCTTGTCGGCACCGGCCCAGTAGAGATGGTAGCGAACGGGAATGACGGTGATCTGCGGGGTCCCGGTGGGAATGCCGGACCCGTCCCGACTCGTCAACGTATCCATCGGGGCGGCGGTGATCCACGTCTCCGGCGCTTCGTTCGTGTCTACGTACGGAGTCATCGTCTTACGGCAACTTGCGGCAGCTACGAGCAACAACGCCATCAGGCACAAAACGATCCGTGGACCCAAGCGCATTCGCGCCCCCCAGAACGCCCAGTCATGTGAGTGGGAAGTACCAGCAGGCTAACAACCCGTCCGGACATCGTCAAGTCGAAAGCCCGCACAAGTTACGCCGGGACCCGCGCGCGCGCAACCCGGCGGGAATCCGCATGGCCACACCCGGCAACACACTATGCGGCAACGGGCTGGGCGGTCGGCGACGATTCGCCCCATGCGTCGGCTGCCGACCCCGGTCCGAGTACCGCTGCGGCCGCCGGGAACCGGGCGCCGTGCCCGGGCGCCCGGGCACGAAAAAGCCGGCGGGCGGGGTCGCCCCCGCCCGCCGGTTCACTTCCCCGAGGAGGCCCGGCCACGCGGCCGGACCACCCCGGATGCTGCGATGCTACTTCAGGACCGTCACCTTCTTGGCGTCCACGAAGCGGCTGTTCACGTACTTCACCTGGGTGAAGTACACGCCACGGGCAACCGTCCGGCCCTGGTCGTTCGTGCCGTCCCACACCAGCGTGTGCTCGCCGCCGGGGAAGTCACGATTCGCCAGCGTCTTCACGAGACGACCCGTCACGTCGTACACCTTGATCTCGACGCGATCGGTCTTGGCGAGACCGAAGTGCACCGTCGCCCTCCCACCGGCCACCATCGGGTTGCCCCAGATGCTGCCGAGGAAGTCCACGTTGCGGATCGTGTTCGTCGGAACGTCCGCGACCGGCGTGAGGCTCATGCCGCAGACCGCCGCGAAGCCCTTCGTCAGCACCTGAGCGAAGTACATGAGACGACCGGCGTCGTTCTGGGCGCCCAACGTCGGGCTGCCGCCCGCGTACATCCGGTCGAGCTCCCAGCCGTCCGTCAGGGTGACGTACGGGTGACCGTCAACGCTCGGCCCGTAGACACCGGAGATGTACGGCCCGTTCCCGCCCATGGCCTCGTACCAGCTGCCCTCGACGACACCGGGGACGCCGGTCAGCTCCTGCACGTCGTTGGTGAACGTGCAGAGGTTCTGGGTGGCATAGACCTCGCCGTTGGTCGCGATGATGCTGTTGGGCGTCAGGTCGGTCAGCTTCACCGAGAGGTTGCTGCCCGACAGCATGTAGTACGACTTGTTGCGGAGGGACGTGCCGCAGTAGTCGGTCAACAGGCTGACGTCGTTGTTGTTGTTCCACTGACCTTCGACGAAGCCGTTGCCGATGGCCCAGAAGCCGCGCGGAGTCTCGACCTGGGCGTTGTAACCGAGGAAGTCCTCCATGATCTCGACGTCGGCCGCCGCGTAGTCGTTCACGGTGCCGTCGCAGAAGACCTGGCCGTTCAGATCGCCCGACATGAAGAACACCAACTTGTAGTAGGCGCGCAGCATTTCGGGCGTCGGGCCCTGGCGGCCGTACTTGCCCGCGCAGAGACCCATGTTGTCACGGTTGGCCAGACGGCCACCGATACGGGCCGAGCTCGTGGTGCCGGACTCGGAACCCTTGATCTGGTAGAAGTCCCACAGCGACCCAGCCTGGCCCGGGTGACCCTCGACGCAGATGGTCCGGTCCCCACCAACGAACTCGCTGGTGAAGTCGTGGCTGCCGTCGGGGGCGATGTAGCTCGCACTCGCGTGCCAGCCGTTGTTCGCGCCGAACTTCGCCGCCGTGGTCAGGCCGATGCTGTCCGCCAGACCCACGAACGCGCGCTCGTTGCCGCGGCGGTCGTTGCCGTCGATGACCAGCATGCAGGCGTCACCGATACCGCCGTAAGCAGCCGACTTCCAGCGGTCCGGAAGCACCGAGAACTCCTGCCACCGGTGACCGTCGTAGTTCGGGCCTTCCCACGGCTGCGGATAGATGTAGTTGGTGTCCGGGACCATCACGAACGTGGCCTCGGACCCGATGTGCGACAGACGGAGGAAGTACTCGACGTGCGTACCCGGAGTGAACAGACCATCGGGGAAGATCTTGGTCAGCTCGATGGTGTTCGGGTCGCCGTTGTAGCCGTCCGCCGGAGCGTTCGCGGTCACCCAGTCGGGCGCCGTGCCGCAGGTGGTGTTGTTGCTGGTCACGTCACGAATCAGCTGGGTCGGGAAGCAACGCGGCTTCGAGATGCCCAGCACGGCGTAGTTCGGATCGTCCTCGTGGATGGTCGTCTGCCAGGTCGTCTCGTCAATGCCCTGGACGTTGCTGACGACACCGTCCATCGGGAACAGGTTGTACTCGACCGTGTCGATACGGACGCTGTTCCAGGTGTTCGGGTTCCAGCCACCGACGTGGGTGCCCTTCGAGAAGGGACCCGGGTCGGCCATGTAGGTCTTCCAGAACGCGCTCGCCCCCGTCGTGCCCGACGAAGCCGGAGCAGCGACCGACGGCACCGCACGCAGACCCGAGCTCCGATCGCCCACGGTCATGTAGTTGCCCGGACCGGGGTAGATGCGGAACACGCAGTCGAGGCGGACCGGCGTGTTGGTGGCGTTCGCGATGAGGCAGGTCACGCTGTCGCCCGGGATGTTGAACCGGAGCTTATTGCCGGTGGTCTGGGACTCGTTCAGACCCGTCATGATGTGGGCGCCGCAGGTGTCGAACAGAGCCGCGTTGCCGGGGTAGCCCGTGGACTCGTTCGCGGGGAACGCGTCCTGGTACCAATCCCACAGGTCAACCTGGATCTTGTCCGAGGCACCACCGCCCGCCGGCGCGAACCAGACCGCCATGTTGTCAATGTAGTGGCCGTCGGGAGACGAGCAGAGCGGAGCACCGCCCCAGCTGTTGCAGTAGGTGTACTTGTAGAGGCCGACCCGGATCGAATCCGGCAGACCGGACTCGTGCGTCGTGAAGATCAGCGACGACAGGTCGTCATCCATCCAGTAGCACTGCTTGTCCGAGTTGTAGCTGATGAAGCCCGAGCTCAGCGCATCGCTCCAGATCTCGCAGCCGTGCGCGTCGCGCACCGGGTAGCACCACAGGTCGATCTGCCAGGCGCAGTTCTCGCCCGGGATCGAGAAGACGCCCAGCATCGCATCGTGCCGGAAGTGCCAGCCGTTGGGAGTCTCCTTGTGGACCTTGTCGATCCCCATCTCGTTGTCGCCGGTCTCGGGAACGACCAGGTTGATCGTCGGCGACATGATGCCGTGCAGGTTCGAACGGAACGCCGTTCCTGCCGGGCCGCTGGTCCGCTCGCCGTAGTCGTGGTCACCCGTCGACACGACGACGCCTTCCAGGTTGCAGATGCGCGCCGGCGAATCCGGCGGTCCGCAGATGTCCAGCCAGGTCAGCCCCTCGTACCAGTTCGGCGTCGAGGTGTTGCTGATGTTGGTCTGGTAGATCGGGTGCGTGTGCGACAGAGGCCGCGGGGGCTTGCCGGTCGAGTGCCAGTGGTTCAGGGCGTAGCCCTCACCCACGGCCGGGCCCGGCGTCGCCGAGTTCGCAGCCTCGATGTTGTTGTTGATCTCGGACGCGCTCTCGAAGCCGTTGCTGACGGCCCACGTCGTGCCACCGTCGAGCGAGAGCTTGACGTCGTCGATGCGGACGGCGCCCTCACCACCCGAGTTCCCGGCACCGGTCGCCGTGATGGCGTCCTCGTCCGAGCTGTTGCGGTTCGTCTTGCTGCGGAACACGACGCGGATGACACCACCGCCGTCCCCCGCGCCCTGGGCCGCGAGCATCGGAGCCAGCGCATCGCTGGTGACCGTGATGACCTTCGGCGTCGACTTGTAGGTGGAGTCGCCACCGAACGTGGTCATGACTTCGAGGTAGGGCACGTCGATCTTCAGGACTTCCGAGAACCAACGACGCTTGAGGTCGAAGATCGGCACGGTGTCGCCGGTCGACCGCATGAAGCCGAGCGGGTTGGTCGGAACGCCGACGTACACCATGAAGGAGTCGATCGGCGCAACGCGACCGGCGTTGGTCGAGCTGATCAGGTTGACCGGACCGCCGTCGTAGATCGGGCCTTCGGTCAGGCTCATCGGGTCCAGGTTGAACCAGCCCGTGCACCCGTCAGCGGTGGTCACGAGCTGCGTGCCCGTCTTGTTCAGGTACAGGAAGCTCAGCGTCAGCGACTGGCCAGAAGCGACACGGATGTCGCGGTACAGCATCTGGTCCCAGCGGCTCGCGAAGCCCGGGAGCACGCGGCGGATGCCCGTGCCGAGGCCGACGTCCTGGGTGCCCCAGAGCACGTCGCCGTTGTACGGGTTGCCGGTGCCGCCGTAGGTCGTCTGGTCGAGGTAGGCAACGTCCTTGCCGGCGCGGAGACCGCACCAGGCCGACGCACTACCCGACAGCGGCGTCCACCACGGCGTCGCAGCCGCGATCTGGCCGACCGGCGCCTGGTTCACACCGGCGTCCACGTGCCACGCGCTGATGACGCCGACGGTACGGCCCTGGACCGGAGCCGCGTTGAGGCGGTTGCCGAAGTCCAGGCAGTACCACGGACGGCTGTAGTCGGGCGAGCCCGTCACGCGGGAAGCGCAGAACCCCGCGAACGGGAACCAGCCCTGCAGCGAATCCTCGTTGGTGCCGAGGGCGTCGAAGTCCCAGATGCCCTGATGGCTGATCGTGGGACGATAATGCGTGCTCGAGCCAACCTTGAACGGATTGGTCGAAGTCGCGCTGACACCCGCGGAGTGGCCAACGAAGAGCGTGTCGTACATCTCAGAGGCCGTGCCGAGTCGTGAGGCCTTCGACGCCGCCATCTGCGCGATCTTGGCATTGCTGAGCTTGAGGCCCAGCTCATCCCGTTCGAGCTGCGCAAATGCGGACGTCGTCAGCATCGCCATCGCCCCCACGAGCAGGGCGACTGCGACAAACGACTTTCTCATGTGACTACCTCCATCGTCGCAATGCTTGGGCAATGCGAGTCTTCCAGAACGGATTGCGAGCGAGGTGTCGCCAGAAACGAACCGGCCGACGGAACGATCACGGACGCATGTCCGGGTTCCGACGGCTGATTGCCGCGCCAGTCGAGTGCCGATCCCCCCTTTCCGCTGCCGGCATCACCCTTAGGCAGTTCGGGCCGATGCACGAGCATTCTTGCGCGCGATCTCGTCGTTAGCCACGCGCGGAACCAGGGCCGCTGCCAGCCCTCGAACCGATCGTGACCGCGGAATCTGAGGTGCTCCTGGGGGTTTTACTAGGACGCACCACTACTACCCCAGCACTTGAAGAAGGCTAGGCTTACGACAGGGCCATGTCAATCCGTTTTTTTGCTACGACTTGCCGCCGACGAGCCCGCCTCGACGCAAAGCTCGTACCGGCGTGCGGAAATCGCACTCAGCCACTCGCGATCCTGGCTGGCGATCAGCACCGACCTCTCCAGGGCCATATCGCCCACCACTCCCATCATGGCCGACCGCCGCGCGGGATCGAGCCCGGCGGTCGGCTCGTCCAGGGCGAGGAGCGACGACGGCGCGATCATGGCTCCGACCAGGGAGACCATGCGCTTCTCTCCGCCGGAAAGGCCCCAGGATTTCCGCCCCAGGAGGCCGCTTGTCCTGGGGCCCAACCGATCGAGCAGAGCCGAAGCACGCGAGAGTGCTTCGTGTCGCGCAACTCCTCTGCACACAGACGAATAGACGACTTCGTCTGCCACATCCTCCTCGAAGATCTCGAGCTCCGGATACTGCGTCGAGGCCATCGGGGGAATCCAGTCGCCATCGCCGCGGCGCACCTCGACCTGGGGTAGCCGGATCAACCCCGTCGCGGCGGCGAGCAGCACGCTCTTTCCGGATCCATTCGGCCCCTCGATGGAGGTCACGCCCCTGCTCGGCAGGACGATCCGCAGCGGCTTCGCCGTCCTGACCGATGGGCCCATCTCGCCCCGCCACGGCGCGACGATGAGCTCCATCAGGGAGCCGACGGGATCGTGGCGATTCCACTCAACGTCCGATTCTGCAATGCCTTCGCTGCGCGGATCGCAATGGATGGCTACCGATCTCGAGGCCCTCGCGACCTCGCCGGCATCCTGGGTCACCCAGATCACGCACAGGCCGTGCCCCACCTCTTCGCCCACCACCTCGAGAGCCAGGGCCCGCGAGTCCGCGTCCATGTGGCAGGCCGGCTCGTCGGCCAGGAGAATCCCCGGGCGCGCCACCAGCGCCGCGCCCAGAAGGGCCATCTGCTGCCGGCCCGCCGACAGCTCCTGTGGGTCTCGCTCCAGTTCGTCCGACAGACCGAGCCGCGCGCTCCACCGCGCCACCGATCGCGCGACCTCGTCCTGGGGGACGCCGAGATTCGCCGCTGCGAAACCCAGCTCCTCTCGCACGCTCGGCTGAACGAGCTGACACGATGGATCCTGCAGGATGACTGCGACTTGCGCACGCAGGTCCGGGGCGTCTGGGCGCAGGGGCCGACCGTCGAGCAGCACCTCTCCCGCAGCCGCAGGCCACAGTCCGGCCAGGGTGAGCAGCAGCGTGGTCTTCCCACACCCGTTGGCCCCCGTCAGGGCGATCCACTCTCCCGGCCCTGCGTCCAGCGCGAAACCCCGGACGACGACGCCGTCCGGGGCCCCGATTCCCCGGGTCCCGTCCGCGGGCGGAGCCGCGCACAGATCCCGGGCCGACAGGCGGCTCACCGATCCGCTCCCTGCCGGCCGCGCCACGCGGACATGGCCGCCTCGGCCACCTCCCGCAGCGGCCTCCCGGCCCTTCCGGCCACCTCGCGTACCGACTCGAACTCCGGCGCCGCCCGCTCCCCGCCATCCGGCAGGGTGGCGATCTTCAGCGTGACCCTGCCGAACGGGGTCTCCACCTCCGCGGCTCGACGTTCCAACTCGATACGCTCGTCCACGCGGACGCGCACGCCGAGGCTGGTGGTCTCCGCCAGGATCAACGTGGCCAGATCCGTGGCCCGGTGCGGATCGGCCACCACGACCAGCCACGTCCCGGGGCGCCCCTTCTTCATCGTGCTCGGCACGAGCATGGCGTCGAGGGCACCGGCGGCGAGCAACCGCGGCAGCAGGGCCGCCGTGAACTGCGGATTCTCGTCGTCCAGGGCCGTCTCGAGCACCGCCACCCGCCGCCGCCGCGGTTCGCCCGCGTCACCCGCCGCCTCCGCCGAGCCCACGAGCAGTCGCAGCACGTTCGGCAGACCGGGCACGTCGCGGGCGCCGGCCCCCGTTCCCACCCGCTCGAGACGGAAGGCCGGCGGGGCCTCCCACGAACCGACCATCGTGGCCAGCAACGCCGCTCCCGTGGGCGTGGTCATTTCCCCGATCTCATCGCCGATCTCCACCGGCGAGCCGACCAGCAGTCGGACGGTGGCCGGCGACGGCACCGGGATCGTGCCGTGGGCCGAGCCGACTCGTCCCTGCCCCAGCCGCGGCGGCGAGGCGTGGACGCGCTCCAGTCCCAGTTCGGCCACGCCGAGCAGGGCCCCGGCCACGTCCACGAGGGCGTCGGCCGCGCCCACCTCGTGGAAGTGGATCTCCTCGACGGTCGTGCCGTGCACGGCCGCCTCGGCCTCGGCCAGCCTGCGGAACGTCGCCGAGGCGCGATCGCGAACCCCGGCCGGCAGGTCGGCCCGCCCGAGGATCGCCTCGACCTGGGCCAGGTGCCGGTGCGGCTGCGCCGACTCGTCCACGACCACCTCGACCCGAACGGCCGCCAGGGGACCGCGACGAGCCTCGCCCACCTCCACCCGCACGCCCGCGAGGCCGAGACGGCCCGGCACCGCCGCCAGATGCTCCGCCGGCCAGCCGGCCGAGACGAGCGAGCCCAGCGTCATGTCGCCGCTGATCCCGGCGCTGCAATCGAACCACCCGATGCGCACGTTCCCGCCTCCCCGGCTCAGGCGCGTCGCCGCCGCCCCGCCACGTTCACGAGATGGGCCGCATAGCCCGCCCCGAAGCCGTTGTCCACGTTGACCACCGTCACTCCCGCCGCGCAGGAGTTCAGCATCGCCAGCAGCGGCGCCAGACCACGGAAGTGCGCTCCGTAGCCCACGCTGGTGGGCACGGCGATGACCGGGCGATCCACGAGGCCGCCCACCACGCTGGCCAGCGCGCCCTCGAGGCCCGCCACCACCACGATCACCCGGGCGCCGCGCAGGCGCCGCCGGTGTGCGAGCAGGCGGTGCAGCCCGGCCACGCCCACGTCGGCGATGAGCCCCGCCCGGCTGCCCAGGGTCCGCGCCGTGACCAGCGCCTCCTCGGCCACCGGCAGGTCCGCCGTGCCGGCGCAGACCACCAGCACCGAACCGACGCCGATCGCGGCCCGTCGCCGCAGCCGGCGCACCACCACGCAGCGCGCCCGCTCGTGCGTCTCGGCCGCCGGGAACTCGGCAGACAGCGCCGCGCGGGCCGCCTCGTCGGCGCGCGTCACCAGCACCGGGCCGCCCCGCGCCAGCAGGCGGCGGGCGATGGTCACGATCTGTGCGGGGGTCTTGCCCTGCCCGAAGATCACCTCCGGGAAGCCCGAGCGCAGGGCGCGCTGGTGGTCGAGCGTCGCGAACTCCAACTGCTCGAGCGGCGCCTCGTGCAGCAGGCGCGCGGCGGCGGCGGCGCTCACCGATCCGCGCCGCACCCGATCGAGCAGCCGCCGCAACTCAGCCGGTCGCAACGGAGTCCCCCGCCGCGGTGCGCTCGAGTTCGTGGAGGTAGGCGATCAGCAGCCGCTCCAGTCGTTCCTTCGTGTCCGTGCCGTTCACGTCGTCGCGCATGCGCGCGCTGTGCGGCAGCCCGCGCAGGTACCAGGCGATGTGCTTGCGCATCTCGCGCACCGCCGCGTCGTCCCCGATCTCCTCCGACACGAGGCGAAGGTGCCGCAGGCTCATGCCGATCCGCTGGGCCGGCGACGGCGGGGCCAGCCGCTCTCCGCGCTCCCACCACGCCCGCAACCGGGCGAAGATCCAGGGATCGCCGAGGGCGGCCCGCCCCACCATCACACCGTCGCAACCGGTCGTCTCCAGCATGCGCATCGCGTCCTCGGGGTTCCGCACGTCACCGTTGCCGATCACGGGGATGCGCACCGCCTGCCGCGCCTCGGCGATGCCCTCCCAGCGCGGCACGCCCCCGAACAGCCCCGCGCGCGTGCGGGCGTGGATCGTCAGCGCCGCGGCGCCCGCGTCCTCGACGGCCCGCGCCAGGCCGGCCACGTCGCTCGAGGAATCGTCCCAGCCCAACCGGGTCTTGACGGTGACCGGCAGGCGGCTCGCCTCCACCATGCCGCGCGTCATGGCCACCAGCCGCGGCAGATCGGCGAGCAGGGCCGCCCCCGCCCGGCGCGTCACCACCTTGCGCACGGGACAGCCGGCGTTCAGATCAATCCAGTCCGGCCGCTCCGGCTCGGCGAGATCGCACAGTCGGCGCACCGCCTCGGCCATCACCGCCGGCTCGGCGCCGAAGAGCTGCGCGCCGATCGGGCGCTCCTCGGGCTCGAAGCGGCACAGGGCGTACGTGGCGGCCTGCCCGCGCACCAGCCCCTCGGCCGAGATCATCTCGGTCACGACACCGGCCGCCCCCTGCTCGCGCGCCAGCCGACGAAAGGGCGAGTCGCCCACCCCGGCGAGCGGCGCGAGCAGGAAGGGGGAATCAAAGACGACGGAACCGATCCGCATGGCCGTCAGTGTACCCCGTCGCTTCCGTCCGCCGCAGCCCGCGCCAGCGCGGCCACGTCGGCGAAGTCGCGGAACTCCCGGGCCGGCCGTCCCTCGCGGCGGCACCAGTCGAGCAGGTGCCCGCGCGCGACCACCTGGTCCGCCGCGCGGGCGCCGCAGCGATCCGAGAGTCCGTCGCCCACCAGCACGGTGGCGAAGCCGCGTTCGCGCCAGTCCCGCACGTGCCGGCCCTTGCAGTTGCCGCAGTCGCCGCAGCCCCCGGCCGCCCACGGGAACTCGGGGACAACCGCGCCGCCCGCCTCGAAGCGCAGCCGGTTCGCGGCGAAGGGCAGGTCGGCCAGGCCGGCGCGGGCGAGCTGATCGGCGAGGTAGAAGTCGAAGCCCTCGCTCACCACCACCACCCGGTCGCCGCGGGCCCGGACCTCGCGCACGAACGGCGCGAAGTGGGGATCCAGCGTGAAGCGGCGGGTGAAGGCCAGCGCCTCCGCGGCCGTGGCGGTGATCAGCCGGCACTGCGCCACGGTCAGGTCGCGGTGCCCCATCTCGCCGCGGATCCACGGCCCGAGGAGGTCCTCGTGCTCGGCGGCCCCCCCGGGCGAGAAGGCGCGCGCGAAGGCCGCGCCGATGTCGGTGGGCGCGATGGTCCCGTCGAAGTCGCAGAGCCAGGCCCGCGCCATGTCAGCGCGCGGCGAACACGTCCCGCGGCGCGCGCGCGCGCTCGAGCACGGCGCGGGCGCGGGACCAGACCGGGTCGTCCTCCAGCGCCACCCGGGCCGCGGCGCCGTCACCCAGCATGCGCCGGGCCATCTCGCGCCGCAGCGCGCGCTCGATCGGGGCGCGCTGGGCCGCGGCCTCCGCGGGCGCGTACTCGACGCCCTCCTGCTTCAGCCAGTCCAGGAACTCCGTCCACGGCGCCGCCACCGGCATGTCGGGACGCGGCTGCGGATGCGTGTTGAGCCAGCGGTTGGCGAAGCGGAAGGCCAGGTTCCGCGCCTCGACGCGACGCAGCAGGCCGACGAGGGTGTCGGGCGCCACGACCACGTCGGGGGTGATCCCGCCCCCGCCGTAGACCACGCGTCCGCCGGTGGTGTGGTAGACGGGGCGCTGCGTCGTGGCGGCCGGGGCCGGAGCCTCGTCCTCCTCGTCCTCGTCGCCCTCCTCGTCCAGGAGCGAATCGCTCGCCGCCCGGTCGATCGAGCGGTCGCTCGGCGTGTGGTAGAGCGCGGTCGTGAGCTTGAGCGCGCCCTCGCCCTGGCGCAGCGGGAAGACGCGCTGCACCGAGCCCTTGCCGAAGGTGGTGGTGCCCACGACCAGCGCGCGATCCAGGTCCTGCAGCGCGCCGGCCACGATCTCGGCGGCCGAGGCCGAGCCCTCGTCCACCAGCACGACCACCGGCCAGTCCAGGTTCGGCGCGGTCTCGCCGGCGTAGTAGCGGCGATCCTCGTTCGGCGCCCGCCCGCGGGTCGAGACCACCAGCGTCCCGCGCGGCAGCAGCTCCTCGGCCACGTCCACCGCCTGGTCGAGCAGGCCGCCGGGATTGGCGCGCAGGTCGAGCACCAGGCTCTTTGCCCCCTGGACGCGCAGGCGCGCGAGCGCGGCGCGCGTCTCCTCGCCGCTGCGCTCCGAGAACGTCGTCAGCCGCAGGTAGCCGACACCGTGGTCGGCCACGAAGGCGTAGGGCACGGCCTTGCGCTCGACCAGGCGCCGGACGAGCGCGATCTCGTGGGGGTCGGCATCGCCCTCGCGACTCACCCGCACGCTGACCGGCGTGCCCTCGGCGCCGCGCAGCCGGTCGGCCACGTCCTCGACCGCCAGCCCGTAGGTGG
>CAYNPF010000027.1:11356-16156 GCA_964398895.1 uncultured bacterium | reverse complement strand
GCCCTGGTCTCGGCGGCCTCACGGGTGCGGTGGCAATAGGAGGCGATCACGGCGTTCTCGAAGAGCGCCGCCACGCGGGCAAGGTCGTTCGCGGCTCCCGGTGCCGTGCGACGCCACAACCGCTCGTTCCGCTGGTAGATGGGCCGCGAGCGCGCCCACGTCCGCGGCAGGTCCGCGACCAGCGTGCCCGCCGAGTCCCGCAGCACCAGTTCCACCTGCGGCGCGGTGGCATGGCCGGTGAACGCCGATTCCCAGTCGGCGTCGAGATCGAGGAACACACCGTTCCGCCAGCACGCATCCGGCGCAGCCGACCCGGCGTCGAGTTCGCCAAGCCAGCCGAGCGGCACGAGCCGTTCGCCGCGCAGGGCGATGACTTCCGCGCCGCGTCCCTTCCAGTGGTTGCCGCCAGCGTCGCGGGTGGCGATGAACAGGTAGGCACCGTGCTGAACGAAGTCATTGCGCAACGCCTTCAGCACCGCGGTGGAATCGTCTCCGTGGCAGGTCGAGGGCAGCGTCAGACACTCGGACCCGCGGACGACCCTCCAGGTAATGCACCAGTCCAACCAGGGCGACCCTTCGGTGGCGCGCTGCAGGCGAACCGCAACTTCCAGGGGCGTTGCCTGCAGCACCGCCCACCCCGCGCTCGCTCCGGCAGAGGAAGCGCCATCCGATCGCTCGGAGCACGCCAGCAGCAGGGCGGCGCCCAGGAACACCGAGGTGACTTGCCAGCGGGTCTTCATCTCCGACCTCCTGCTGCCCCAGCGCACGACCCCGCGGCACCCGGCCGCATCTCGCGTTGTGACATTCCGAGATGCCGCATCGTCATCCGCGGCTCCCGATCGGGCGTCATCGCCACGCCGCGGACGGATGCGGTCCTGTCGGGCAGCCTCGCGAACAGCACAGTCCGCGAATGCCCGTGTCCTCTTCTTCCGCTGACTGCAGTCAACTGCGCCTCAGCGCTCCGACGTCCTGACATCCATCCTCATCCTGTTGAACGACACGACGACGCAGTTGTACTCCCGAGGCTCTAGCCGCCCATGGAGCATCCGGCCACCATTTGCAGCAACCGCTATATCACATGCTCGCCTGGGCACCCGCAGCTTGAGTGACGCTCGTGTCACATTGGGCCCCAGGAGAGTGTCGCCCGCCGCGGCGTCCCCCCACATCCCACGCAAGCCGCACGCCGGGTCCGCCACCACGACGACGCTCGATCTCTCCGCCATCAGCACCCCACGCTCCCCACCGTCAACCAGCACCCTTGCACCGACCGCTGAGGCGTCACCAAGCACGAAGACGTCGCAACGATTGCCACATCCAGCACTCATCGCCATCACCAGGCCCATCAACGCCAGAACACTGCTTCCCGCCATGTACCCCATGGCAGCTAGCCGCAAGCATGAGCTCCACCACCTGATCCTGCTCAATCGTTCGACTGGCATCCCCATATCCCCACCTTGACCATCTCACCGATCGTCACGCCCGTTCCCTTCTGCCGCAGGTGCGCTACTCAGTTCCAGGGACTCCCGAGGCACGCAGCCCTCGGTCGCACGTTCACCCGTCTGTCCTAGTGAACGTCCACGCCGTTGAGCACGAACGCCCGCACGAGTCTCACAGGCCGCTGCCCGGCATCGCTGAACCGCACTCTGACGTTGGCCGTCGCTCCGGGAGCGAGCCCGGAACCACCGTTGAGGATGAAGAACGGCGCCCCGGCGCAGGGCCCGTTGCAGGGGACAATTCCATCCGCATTGGCGACCTTTATCGGCAGCTCGAAGACGGGCACGACGACTACTGGACCGGCCATGGCCGCCGCAGAGGCGTTCCTGACCTTCACCGTGCCCACGAGGCGGCCGTCCCGCCCTGGCTGCGGCACCATCCCAATGGACACAGCCGTCCTTGCCGTCGCATCTTCGGTCGCCCACGCGTCAACGAGCTGCGTCTGACACGCGAGGAGATCCAGAGCCTCTAGCACACTGTCGCTACCGGCCACTGCGCCGCGCAGTCCGCGCAACACGCTGCGCGCGACCGCCGAGTCAACCTCGCAGGCATACGCTCGCGGTGCCGTCTCGTCAGGATCAACCACGCTGACTGCCAGCCACCCCGGCCCACCGCACTGCGCGTCCTGCAACCCGGGCACGTTCTGCAGACTACGCAGCACGCTCCTTAGCTGTGCGGTATCCACCGGACACACCACGATGTCGAGTGCATCGTTCTTGTACCCACCGCGATTCTCGCAAGCCACGGCGGCCCCAATGGCCACGGCACACCCTCGCCCCCGCAACACGACGCTCGGCGTCAGTCGGAGCTGGAACCGCCTCGGATCGGTGAGCTTGACGTTGAGTCGCAGCAACTGGGCGGACGAGGGATTCGCGAACGCAGACAGCCCGACGCAGTCAACGGCTTGGGCGGCGCCGGCAAGCATCAGCACGATGCCCGCGCCGCAGGCCAAGCTCCACACGAGTCTCTTCCAATCACGTCGTATCATGCGTGGCCTTCCCACTGGGTGCTTTCCTGTGACATCCAGCCCGTGCGCGCTCTTCGCCACCGACCGCACTCGGGTGCGCCGGCGGTGTGAGGGTGCCCCGGGCGCCCTACGAACGGCGCCCACAGATCTTCACTCCGATGCCGACAATACTCAAGATGTCATCACCTGTGGGTTGATGTTGTGCGCATGGGCCCCCGCGCACTCCGCGGCCACGCGGTCGTCGCGCGAGCTTCCCCTCCAAGTAGACAGTTGGAGGATGGACTCCCAGACCGCAAGAAGGCCGGCGGCTGGACCCGGCCGACGTCCCTGACCGACATCATCGGCGCGCGGGGCCTCTGTCCCAGCGTCACCCGCGACGGCAAGTACATCGTCTTCATGGAGCAGGGCGGCAGGTACTGGGCCGATGCCTCGTTCATCGAGGGAATGAGGAAGCAGGCGCTGGGACTCTAGCCGGGAGCGCGCAGAAACCGGGCGGGCCGGGGCGAACTGGGGCTCGTCTGCCGCAGCGACGGTCCCGCCTCGCCCGCGCCGCACCGGCTCTCGACCCATCCGCCGGCGTCCTCCGACCCCCCGCACGGGGGGACACGCGGATTGCCGCGCGCCGCACGGCCCGCGTCTGCATCATCAGCTCTTCCGCCGCACGACGATGCCGACGACCACCCCGACGCCGAAGACCGCCAGCCATCCCCACCCACTTCCGGTGTGGCGGTCCTTTGACTTGTCCGTCACGGTCCCGGTGCTGTCGCCCTCGCCGTGATCCCCCTCGCCCCCCGATTCGCCGGGCGGATTGGGCGGCACGACGATGACCTCGATGTCCCTCTCCCCCTGATCGGTCACAACCCGCACCGCCGTCTCGCCCCATGGAGCATCGGCAGAGACCTGCACCTCCCGACGGATCGTGCCATCGGGACCGTTCGGTAGTGGTGCGATCGTCACGCCGGGCGTCGAGCTGATCAGGTCAACCGGCCGCAGGTTACTGGTGGCGACCCGCGGCACCTCGAACGTGTATCGCCCCCCGGGCTGCAGGGACACGGGCGTCATCCCGATCGGGGTGACGCTGACCCGAACCGGCGGCACCACCGTTTGCGCGAGTACGACCGCGTTGCACACGAGGAGCTGTGAGATGAGCCAGCACAGGCAGATGGTGGATTGCCGAGTCACGGTCATGACGTGCCTCCCGCTGTCAGATGCGTCGCCCCCGAATCGAATCAGCTCGATGCTGCCGGCCGGCTCGATGCGAAGAACACGCCCAGCGCCACCCCGACCGGGGCCTCGACCGACGCGATCCACAGCTTCGAGTTCTGCAGCCACACCCCGATGTTGCCGGGGTGCCTCACCACGTAGGGGCCGGCGAGCAGCGCAGCGAACGCCACCAGCGTGAGGTACGCAATGGACAGCCCCATGGCCAGGCGGTAGATGCGTGCGTCCACCTCGAAGTCCTTCCCCGCCGCAGTCGCGCCGTGCACGATGCCGCCGACGATGATCGAGATCGTGGGAATCAGGGTCGGCAGGATCCAATCCCAGACCTGGGCCGGGGCGTCGAAGCGGTCGTTGAAGGTGGCAAGCATCATGAACACCAACAGCGCACCGGTGACCGCGAACCACACCACGGCGAGATGGAACTGGCATTCGCGCAGCAAGCGCGGCGCGTTGACATCGTGAGCGGGCGTCATTGTCCGATCTCCCCCTTCTTCCACAGCCCGGCATTCACCAGGTGCGTGCTGGATTCGACGGTGGGTTGCGACAGGAACGTGATCGGCCCGTGCCCCTCCACGCGCGAGAACTCGTAGATCATCACGTCGCACTCGCGGTCGGCGAACGGCTGCCGCAGCCACCCCGCCGACGGCACGGCCGGCCCCTTGCGCGTCAGCGCCTCGACCGCCAGCGAGTCGGGCACCCGCGTGCCCGCTTCCTCCGGCGCCGAGGGCACTGCCACCGCGATGACGCGGTAGTAGTCGGTCTGCGGCGCGACCATGCTCCGGAAGAACCGCAGCACGCCGCCACCCACTTCCCATCCCCACTTCGGCTTCGAGCGACAGCCGTTCTTGCCGATGTGTTCGAGCGGGCAGACCAGCATGAACCCGTTCCCCATCGGGTAGACGGTGCGGTCCTGGTAGCCCGCCGCCCGTAGCCGTCGTGCGAGATCGTCCCAGGCAGTCTGCAGCGTGGCGGACGTGGTCTCGGCGCCGACGGCGAGCGGCGCGCGATAGCGCGTCGTGCAGTCGAGCATGAAGAGCCGCGACAGGTCCGGGGCTTCGGGCATGCTCAACATGGACTCCGGCTCCGGAGGCGGAGGCGGTGCGGGCACCGGCGGTGCC
>CAYNPF010000027.1:5138-11256 GCA_964398895.1 uncultured bacterium | reverse complement strand
GGCGGGGGCGTTCGCGGTCGTGTCGGTCGGTGCGGTGACAGCGGCGGTGGAGTCCACCACCGTGCTCGTGCTGTCGGCCGGTTCCGACTGCGCCGCCTCCGACCAGAGGCCGAGCGCCGCGATCACGATCAGCGCCGCGCTCGCCCGGCGTGCGCGGGCGCGGCTCGACCACGACGGCGGGCGACCGCGGGCGAGGGAAGGAAGCACTCGATGGAGAGGCCACAGGCGCGCAGCGCCCGGCAGCCCACGGACGGAATCAGTTCGGTCCATGATGCCACCTCGGGTCAGGGTCCGCGGACCCCGCCGGGTCGGATCCCTCTCTGGCGGCCGTGCCACGAGCGCAGCCCCGCTGCGTCAACGCGAGACCGTACGCGCCCCGACGCGCAGGTCAAGCGAAACTGCATTCGCGTCATACCACGCGTGGTAGGACTCAGCGGGCGTCGGCGCCTCCTGGGGGCGCGGACGAGAGACGATGCGCTTGCCGACCCTGGGCGCCACAGTGCTACTCGGCGGCCCGATCCCATTCCGCACCGGCGCGCCTTGGCCTTCGGTGCCCGGGCGTCCATGGGGTTCGCGGCCGGCGACCCGGCCGACGCGGGCGATGCTCACCGCGGATGACCGCGCCTGCGTGTTTCAGAGGGTGTATGCGGGACCTGGGTAGGCCCGGCCCTTCACTGCCCCCGGGGCGGGCGGGGCCGACCCTCGTCTCACCGGTAACGTGCCTTGATCGCGCCCCAGGTGTCGGGCGACACCGGTGTGCTGGCGCGCACCTCGACGATCAGCGTCACCTCGGTGAGTGTCGCGCTGGGCGCGATGACCATGACGCCACCGATGGCGTAGCCGGCGGACATCTCGCACAGCAGGCTACAATGGCCATCCTCGAGGAAGTCCCACGTTCTGGGCGGGAGGAGCCCGATCGGCGTGGTGGCCCGAAAGGCGCCGTCGCCGCACGCCATGCTACCGATGGCCTGGAGCCCGCCGGTGTCCGACAGCGTCAGCAACAGCTCGCCGGGCCAGGCGAACCAGTCGGCGGGGCGCTCGACACCATCGCCGTGCCCGAGCCCGACGGTGCTCGAGCCGGCCCAGCGCACGGAGACACCGACGACGCTGTCGGGCGCGAGCCCCAGGTCCAGATCCACGTACCGCCCGGTGCCGGCCGGCCACGCGCCGACCAGCGTGGGCAGCGGGATCTCCAGACTCGCCGCCGCGGCGACACCGCACCACAGGACGAGCACGAGGCAGGTGATCGCGATGAGTGCGCGCATGACACCCTCCGGCCCCGGACGGATCCCGGGGAGCGCCCCGCGCGGCCTCGCGCCGCGTGACGCGCTCGCGGGGTTCGCAATGCTCTCGAGGACCAGCTCCATGCTACCGCCGCCCCGGGGGCTTGTCGCCAGCATCTTTCACCCGCGCCGAATCGCCCATGCCGCTCGCGCCGCGGGCCAACTCGCGGCCAGGGAGCGACCTACCGCGCCGTCACTGGCCCGGGGGCGCGCTCGCGCCCGACTCGAACGAGGCGCGCAGCGCGGCGAGCTGCTCCACGGTGCGGGGATCCCCCGCATTCCGCTCGGCAGCCACAAGCAGACGGCAGGCCGCCTTCGACCCCTGCTCGCGCCACAGCAGCATCGAGAGCCACGTCGCCGCGAGCGCGTAGTTGGCCGGGTCATCGCGACCGTATTCCAGCGCCCACAGGTAGCACTGCTTGGCCTGCCCGCGGTGCCCGAAGACCTCGTAATCGAGTCCCAACTGCGTGTAGTACGCGCCCTCGGCGCCGGTGAGCGCGCCGGCCTCGACGAGTGGACCGGCGGGACCGAGGTTGCGCCGCTCGGCGAACGGCACCCTCGCGCGCGGGTTCCCGTAGATCACCAGTTCGGGCCCGGGACTGCGCCCGGGGCGGAACACCTGGAGCCTGCGCCAGCCGGTCTCGAGACTGTCGTAGAACGCGAGTTGCGGGCCGAAGCGCGCCGGCGCCGAACGGTAGCGGTCGCGGACCGAACTGCTCACGATCACCACGTCCACCAGCGAGCAGGCCCGCATGGAATAGAAGCGGGCCGAGCGCTCGGGCGCGACCTGGAAGAGCGGCAGGTCGAGGACCGCGTAGAGCGGCGGCTCGTAGTGCCGGCTCCTCAGCACGTCGCGCACCGCGCGCGGGCTCCACTTCAACTGGCGGTACCGTGCCGCGGTGAACAACTCGGGACCGTAGGCCTCCGTCAGGATGAGCGATCCCGGCGGGATGCTCGCCTCGATCCACTCGCGGGCGAGCGAGCGCGTGTCGGTCCTCCGGCTCGCGTACACGGCGGGCAGACCGGGCGCCAGCGATCCGCCCAGCACCAGGATCGCCAGGACGAGCCCCACGCCGGAGGCGATGCGCCCCGGCACGGCCGCGGGCTTTGGGGGCTGGGCGGTCGCGGAGCGCCGCGCCAGGCGCGCGGCGACCGCGTCGAGGATCGCGATGGCGAGCGCCGCCGCGGCCACGACGCCGACCGGGACGAGGGGAACGAGGTAGCGCTCGGCCTGGGTCTGCCAGGAGCCGACGATGAGCGCGTAGGGCAGGAAGAAACCGACCAGCACCAGCGCCCAGGCGCGCCGGCGCGCGGCGAACCAGGCGAGCCCGGCGAGCGCGGCGATGCCGAGCGGCCAGCCCATGAGGGTCGTGGACCATTCGCGCGCGTAGCCCAGCAGCGCCGGACCGCCGGCCAGGCCGAAGTGCCCCATGGCCATATGCTGCCGCTCGTCGAGCAGGGCGCGAACGAACGCGTCGCGATGGACCAGAACGTACGGCGAGGTGGCGAGGAATGCCGCGAGCAGCGCGGCCCCGCAGAGCAACGCCCAGCCCAGGCGCGGCGCCATGCCGCCCGCGAATCCGGACGTGGCCTCGGCGCGCGTCGGTGTCGGCCGGCGGCCGACCCTGCCCGCGCGGGTGCGAACCGGCGCGGGGCGCTCGGCCGGGGCCCGCCGCGCGATCACGATCGCCATCAGCGCCGCCGCGAGCAGCATTGCCCCGGTGTACTTGCACGAAGTCGCGAGCCCGAGCACCAGCCCCATCCCCACCGCACGGCGCGTCGTCGGATGCTCGGCGAAGCGCACGGCGAGCAGCAGGCCCCATGTGGTGAAGAAGGTGAGCGGGAGGTCCACCTCGACGAGCTGGGCGCGGGCGAGCAGGACCGGGTGGAGCGCCAGCAGCAGGGTCGCCACGATCGCGGCCCGCAGTCCCCCGGCCCGGCGGGCGAGGCCCCACGCGGGCCACAGTGTCAGCACACCGAAGGCGGTGGTGATCGCACGCGCGATGACCAGTGACGATGACGGTGCGACCTGGAAGATCGCGTAGAACTCCTGGAGCGAGTGGACCGAGCCGGTCAGCCGGAGGGCGACGTAGTGCAGCACCTGCGCCGCGAGCTGCAGGTAGATCACCAGGCTGGGGTAGCGGAAGAAGTCGGGATCGAAGTGCAGATGCCAGTCGGCATTCCAGCCCCACATGCCCCACGCAACCCGGAAGGGAATGGCCTCCTCGAGGACATCGGGCAGTCCCCAGCCCAGCAGGGGCAGGCGCAGCGCGAGCGCGAGCAGCAGCAGGCCGGCGAGCGCCAGAGCCTCGGTCCGTCGAGCCGCCGACTGCCCGCGCACCCCCGCGCTCGGGGCGGGCACAAGCAGCGAACCGAGGGCTTCCGTCTTCGCTCTGCGGGGCATCCTTGGGTCATCCTCCGGGTGCGTGGTTGACGAGAGCGCCGAGCATAGAACGGCCGCCGGCTTGACGCATGGTCTCAGCCACGGCTCCGGCGACAGCGGACGCACCTGCCTGCACCGGCCCGCATGACGCCGATTCGACCGGGTCTACCCGCGCGCCCGGCGTGCACTACCGTCCCCCGCCCACCACTACGGCATGGCGGGCGTGCACCGCCGCCATCCGCTCGAGCACGACGGCAAGGCTATCGAGGGAGTGAGCAACGCGGTCGTGGTAGAGGTAGTAGCAGCCGGCGCCGTCGTCGAGGACCTTCCACCTCCCGTCCGGGCGCGCGGCCAGCAGGAGCAGGGCCTGGCCGCGGTGGAGAGCGTCGGTGGGCGCGCCGGCGATGGTCAGGAAGGAATCAGGGAGCGCTCCGAAGGCGACCTGCTCGACGCGGCCGACCATGCCCGGCGGGTCGTCGGTGAAGTCCTCGAGTCGAGCCACCACGCCCAGGTCCGCCCGCGCCGCCAGCGAATCCGGCGCGGAGATCGCAGCCTCCCGGAGGATCGCAGGAACACGGGCGAGCGCGTCTTCGCTCGTGTGGAATTCGATGCCCTGGTACGGCCTCCCGCGAACTCCCGGCACTTCGTGGGCGATCATCCACAGTCCGCGGGAACGCAGGAGGTAGAGGATGACGCTGCGGCCCGGCTGCTGCGCCTCCTGCCACGCCGGTCCGACCGGGCGATCGTGGGAGCCCATGGCGAGTTCCAGAGTCGAATCCCGATCGGGCCCGACGATCCAGCGCTGGACAGCAATCCGGGCGAAACCCTCGGCGGTGACGACCCGGCCGTCGGAGCCGGGCACCGGCACCTCACGGCTCCCCGCCTCGAGCACTCGCCCCACCACGATGGCGTCCGACCGGGCAATCAGGCGCGCGAACGGATCGCGGGGGGACCCGGAGTCCTGCGCCCGGGCCGCACCCGCGCACCCGATGAGCGACACCGCCAGGGCGAGGGGCAGCAGTCGCGGAATGGCTCGGATCGTAAGGGTTCCTCCCCTCATCCGCCGCCTACCTTCCCGGCTCGAACTCGCCCAGCGGAGATTCGGTCTCGTCGGCTCGCGGCGCGCTCTGCAGCTCCGCGAGCGCCTGCCGGGCCACGGCCTGCTCGCCGGCCGCACCGGATCGTGCCGCGACGATCCCGTATTCGCCCCGCGCCGCGTCGTCGAGGTCCAGCCGACGCAGCGCCTCCGCCAGCCGCAACCGCTCGCTCGTGCGTCGCGGATCGAGCGCCGTGACGAAGCGCAGCTCCACCGCCTCGGACAGCGTCGCCCCCAGTGCGCGGAACGCGTCGGCGAGCCGCAGGTGCGCGTCGGCGTCGAGCGGCCGACGCAGCACGGCCGTCAGTGGCACGCAGAGCGCGCTCCCCCGGCCGACGGCCTGCTCGGCGCGGGGTTCCGGACCGGGTCCGGTCGAGTCGGCCATGCCGCAACCCGCCAGCGCCCGGCTCGCACCCGCCGCCCCCTCGGCGATCAACGCCGCCGCCGCGCGGAAGTAGCCCGGGCCGAAACCCGCCCGGGCCGCGGAGTCGCCGGCCGAGGCGAAGGCCCACGCGGCCGGGGCGTTGCCGACGGCGACCGCCGTCGCGGCGAGCGCTCCCTGCATCTCGGGACCCAGCGTGATCGGCACCAGGTGGTACGTGTTGGAATCGAAGCCGATGATCCGTATCCGACCGGCGGGCAGCGGATAGGCCGGAGCGTTGAGCCAGTAGCTGCGCACGGTCTCGTCGTGCAGGCTCTCGCGCGTGGCGGGCCCGTCCTCCGTCTGGAAATAGCAGCCCCGGCGCAGATCGCAGAAGAGCACGACCAGGCTGTCGGAGCGTTCGGGCACGAGCGCGCGCACGTCATCGGCCAGGCGCCGCGAGACCGCCGAGAGGCGCACGGCCTCCGCCCAATCCCAGTTGCGGAAGCGCCACCCGTCCGCCGAGGCGAGATCCGGCGCGCGGTAGCCGAGCGCCAGCGTGTTCCAGGCGACCAGCACCGTCATCGCCACGTTGCCGACGCCCCGCGGCAGGCGCGCAACGCCCATGGCCAGCAGGAGGCACAGCCAGGGCACGGCGGGGAACGCGTAGTACTCGTAGGCCGAGAGCCGGCCGGCGAGCTGCCCGAGGACGAGCGGGGCCAGCCCCAGTGCTGCCGCGACGGCGACGAAGAGCAGCCGCTGCCGCTTTGGTACCGGGGCGGACGCGGAGTCCCGTGCCCGTGAGGCGACACCGGCCGCCCTCGCACCGTTGCCGAGCCACCACGCCGCCGTCGCGGCCGCCGCGAGCGCCAGCCCGATCGCCCACGGCTCCAGCACCGGCGCGCGACCGACGAAGTCGCCCGGCACGCGAGCCAGCGCCACGGCGAGCGCGGGCAGCGAGCGCTCCACCTGCGCCGAGCTGCCGCCGCTGTGCC
>CAYNPF010000027.1:0-5128 GCA_964398895.1 uncultured bacterium | reverse complement strand
GCCATCCTGGTGCCAGCCCAGCACCCCGACCCAGGCTGTGGTGGCCGCAATGGCCAGCACCGGGGCCAGCCGCCCACCCAGAATGGCGGTGCTGCCTGAGCAGCCCAGGCGCACCAGCAGGTGCAGCAGCGCCGAGAGCGCCAGCGTCGCCGCCAGGCCGAGCCAGACCGTGCGGGCCCGGCGCCTTCCCGGAAACAGCAGCAGGTGCAGCGCCAGGAGCGGGAACACGACCACCGCCGACTCCTTGGCGAAGGTCGCCAGGAACGCGCAGAGCAGCGCCGGGAGAACGCGATCCGCGAACCAGGCCCGCAGAGCCATCAGGACCAGCAGCAGGGCGAGCACGTCCTGGAAACCACTCGACCAGCCGGCGAGGAACTTGGTGACCGCGTAGGCGAGGAAGAACAGCGGCGCGATGCTCGCGACACGCGGCCCCGCGAGGACCGCGCCCAACCGGTGGATGAGCCACGCGCAGCCCGCCACGCCGAGCAGGCTCAGGGTGTGGGCGACGACCAGTCCGAGCGGTCCTGAGTGGGCGATCAGGTAGAAGTAGAGCTCGCGCGACAGCGGGCGGTACCAGGGATACAGGCCGTACTGGCCGCTCAGCAGCGCGAGCAGCGGCACGCGGCGGGCCACGTCGAGGAAGTGGAAGTCGTCCGCGAAGAAGCCGAGTCGGAACACGTCTGCGCCGATCAGGGCGACGAGCAGAGCGATGGCGACGGGCGGAACCCACGAGCGCGGAGCAACGGCGGTCGTGGTCGCCGACGCGATCGGTGACCGGCCGCCAGCGGGACGCGGCCGATCGGAGCGGGACACCGGCAATGGAGCCTTCGCCTGTTTCACAATGCCAATCTAGACGACACCGCCGGGGTCGGCAACGCCAGGGCCCTCGGCGGATGGACGGCGAAGGGCGTCGTTGCCAACCCGCGCCCCCCGGCCGGCGTCGGTGCCCGGAACCTCGAATCCGCCGGCAGGGTAGGATGGTGGAAGCTCCTCTCTTCCCCTCGGTGCAGATTCGGAAAGGAACGGCTGCTGATGGCACGCAATCCGGTATTCAAGCTGACGAAGGGCGCGCTGGTGGTGGGTCTGATGCTCGCGTGCGCGGGCGGGTCGCGCGCGGCGACGCCGACGAGCGATACGCGCGACACGTGGACGTGGGAGTCGTCAGCGGGCGTCGGGATGGCGTGGGCATCGCCGGTGAACGACGGGCTGTGCATGGCCGCCGAGGCGCGCTACGGGCGTCGAGCATCGGAGCGCCTTTCGCTCGGGCTCTCGGCCGGAGTCACGCGGCTGCGCGATCCGTCGCTCAGCGTCCTGGTCCCGTGCGCCGGAGGTTATGGTTGCTACCCTCCGGTGGTGGAGGCAGTGACGGTGGTGCCGGTCATGGGGTTGGTGAAGGGCCATCTGCCGACTGGACGCAACGTGGAGCCCTATGTGGCCGTGGGCGGCGGCATCGCCTGGTATCACGCCCGCTCGCGTTGGCCCGACGCAGAGAACCTCGACGAGTTCTACCCGCAGCTCTGCGCCCTGGCCGGCATCACGGGGCGCCGGCGGGTCTCGCCGCGCGTGGAGCTTCGTTACGACTGTCACAGGGGCCTCGACCCGGGCCTGTACTACACGGGCGAGGACCATTGGTACCAGCAGGTCTCCTTCACGATCGGCGTCAACGTCCGCTCCGCGCCCCCCCGGCCGACGCCGGTGCCCGAAACCTCGAATCCGCCGGTAGGGTATGATGGTGGAAGCTCCTCTCTTCACCTCGGTGCAGATTCGGAAAGGAACGGCCGCTGATGGCACGCAATCCGGTATTCCCGTTGACGAAGGTGGCGCTGGTGGTGGGTCTGATGCTCGCGTGCGCGGGCGGGTCGCACGCGGCGACGCCGACGAGCGACGCCCGTGACTCGTGGACGTGGGAGTCGTCGGCGGGCGTCGGATGGCCGCCGGTGGATCATTGGCTCCCGTTCGCGCTCGAGGCCCGTTGCGGACGGCGCATCTCGGAGCGGGTGTCGCTCGGCATGTCCGTGGGCTACCTGGGCGCGGGGGACATCGGCCCCGATGGGGGCCCGTGCGTCGAGGGCTACATCCCGATCGAGGGCTATGGAGTGAGCCTGGTTCCGGTGGTCGGCCTCGTGAAGATCCATCTGCCGATGGCCAGGAACTTCGAGCCGTACGCAGCCTGGGGCGGCGGCGTCTCCTGGTTCCACGCCCGGTCCGTACGCGTTGGCTGCGGGCTGCACACCAATGCGTTCCGCCCCCAGGTGTCCGCACTCGTGGGCTTCACGGGACGCAGACGATTCTCGCCACGCATGGAGCTGCGCTACGACTGCCACCGCGGCAACGAGAACTGTTGGACCCTGAACGACGAGTGGATCCAGCAGCTCTCCCTGTCGCTCGGCGCGCAGTTCCGCGCCGGCATCCACGACTGAGGTCCGGCTCCCCGGCGCCACGACGACGATCCGGGCGCTGCTCCCCACGGGGACCGCGCCCGTCGCATTCTGTGAATCGCGGCTGGCCGCGCCGCACGGGCGCCGCCTATAATGCCGGCGCATGGCTCCCCCGACCCTCCGGACCCCGCTGAAGGCGGCCGGCTTCCTCGCCTGCCACCTCTTCGCCTCGATCTTCCTCAACGGCATGTGGGGCTTCAGCCATGCGGTCCTCTGGCTGCCCACGGGGGTCGCCGTCGCCGGCCTGTGGCTGCTGGGCTGGCGTTACTGGCCGGTCGTCCTGCTCGGCACGCTGTTGCATCGTCTGTGGGCGGGCTACAGCTTCCCCTCCTACGTGCCGGCGACGATCGGCAACACGCTCGAGGCCCTGGTCGCCGTACTGCTGCTGCGCCGTATGTACTTCCGCCCCGACTTCCGCCGCCTGCGCGACGGCGTGGCGCTGCTGCTCGCGGCCCTCGTCGCCCCGGCGGTGAGCGCGACGATCGGCCGCACCACGCAGATGGCCCACCCGGGCACGGTCCCGTTCTTCGTGGGCTGGTCGGGCTGGTGGCGCATGAACACGCTGGGCGTGCTGGTGGTCAGCCCGCTGGTGCTGTCGTGGGCGGACGGGCCGCGACCGCGGCTGCGCTGGCGCATCGCGCTCGAGGCGGCGGCGGTGACGGGGCTGGCCCTCGTGCTGGTCCGGCTGCTCGCCGCCGTGGACCCGGCGCGACACGAGCTGGGGCTGGTGCTCTCGCATGTGGTGCTGCCGCTCACGCTCTACGCGACGCTGCGCTTCGGCGTGCGCGGGGCCACCACCGCAGCGGCGGGCGTGGTGACGCTGCTGACGCTGAGCATGCAGGGCGGCCCGGGGCCGTTCTCGATCGGCCTGCCCAAGGCGCTGCCGCCGGGGACGCAGGAGAACGCGCTGCAGGCGTTGTTCGCGGTGGTCACGGTGACGCCGCTGCTGCTCGCCGCGGCCATCGCCGAGCGCGAGGACGCGCAGGCCGCCACCGCCGCCGAGCGGCTGCGCCACGAGGAGTTCCTCGCCTCGATCAACCGCAATGTGCACGAGGGCCTGTTCCGAATCGGGCCGGGCGGCACGTTCCTCTACGCCAACACGGCCCTCGCCCGCATGCTCGGGCTCGGGAGTGCGAACGAGCTGCTGGGACTGCGCTTCGTGGATCTGCTGGCCGACCACGCGCAGGTGGAACCCGTGCGCCGGGCGCTGCGCACCCGCGGCAGCATCGTGGGCATGGAGGACCGGCTGCGCCGCTCCGACGGCACCACGCTGCCGGTGCTCATCACCTGCGCGGCGGTGCGCGACCCCGACGGCGAGATCACGCACTACGACGGGGCGCTGTCCGACCTCACCGACTACAAGCAACTCGAGGAGCAGCTCCGCCAGACCCAGAAACTCGAGGCACTGGGCAAGCTGGCCGGGGGCGTGGCACACGACTTCAACAACCTGCTCACCGTGGTCTCGGGCCACGCCGACCTGCTGCGCGAGTCGCTGCCCGCCGGCAGCCCCGAGGCCCGCCGCAGCGACGAGATCCGCGCCGCGGCGGCGCGGGCGGCGCGGCTCACCGCGCAACTGCTCGCCTACAGCCGCCGCCAGGTGATGAGCCCCGAGGTGCTCGATCTGCGCGACATCGTGGACCAGTCGGCGGGCATGCTGCACCGCCTGATCGGCGAGGACGTCCAGCTCGCGCTGGAACGGGCGGCGGACGAGCTGCCGGTCCGCGTGGACCGCGGCCAGATCGAGCAGGTGATCTTGAACCTGGTGGTGAACGCGCGCGACGCCATGCCGCAGGGCGGGCGCATCGTGCTGACGACCGCTCCGTTCCACGCCGGCGATCCGCACCTGCCGGCGGAACTGGCCGGCGTGCCGCTGGTCTGCCTGAGCGTGCGCGACAGCGGCGTGGGCATGAGCGCCGACGTGCTGCGGCTGGCCTTCGACCCGTTCTTCACCACCAAGGAGCCGGGCCGCGGCACCGGCCTCGGGCTCTCGACCGTCTACGGCATCGTGCGGCAGAGCGGCGGCGTGGTCTGGCTGGAGAGCTCGCCGGGAGCGGGAACGACGGCGCACGTCTGCCTGCCGCGGGCCGCGGCGGCGAGTGTGCCCGGGGCTCCGGTGGTCGCGCCGCAGGCACCGGTGGTGGCCACGGCGCGGGGCGCGGTGCTGGTGGTCGAGGACGAGGCGGCCCTGCGCGCGCTGCTGACCGAGACGCTCACCCGCGCCGGGTGCACGGTGACCACCGCCCGTGACGGCGAGACGGCGCTGGAGGTGGCGCGCCGCGCGGACGAACTCGATCTGGTCGTCACCGACGTGGTCATGCCGCGCCTGGGCGGTCGCGAGCTGGTGAGCCGCCTGGCCGCCGAGCGCCCCGGGGTGCGCGTGCTGATGATCTCGGGCCACGCCTGGAACCCGGCCGACTGGACGCCGCCCGCGGGCGCGACGGTGGCCTACCTGCAGAAGCCGTTCACGCCGGGCACGCTGCTCGAGCGCGTGCGCGCCTGCCTCGGCGCGCCGCCGGCGCCGCGCCCCTGACGAGAACGGGCGCCCCGTCGGGGGCGCCCGTCCGTCCTGCCGCCCGTCCCCCTACTCGCCGCGCAGCAGGATCAACTTGCCGTTCAGGCGCGCGCCGTTGACCCGCGCCTGCACGAAGTACACGCCATGCGCCGCCGCCGAACCGTCGGCGCGCGTGCCG
>CAYNPF010000026.1:0-16722 GCA_964398895.1 uncultured bacterium | reverse complement strand
ATTGTGTCGTGGGGTTCCTGAATTCGCGGCAATGGTTGTGTTCTCCGTGAGTGTATCCGAGAAAAAACGAATACCCGGCGTCGATGCTGACCCGCCGTCCCATGGCGTGGAGTTTGTCGCGCTGGTTAGGTCGGTCTCAACCTCCTCCATGGTGTGCTGCTCTACGCGGGTAAGCGGCTTCACGTCGCCTGTGCCGCCCGCCATGCTGTCCACGCCGTCGCCGCTCTGGGCGACCAGGTAGAGGTAGCCGCCGCTGATCACGAGCATGCTGCCGTCGTTCGACTCCGTGCCGCCGCTGACCGTGGACCACGTGGCGTTCAGGCAGTCGTCGGAGGCGTTGGCGCGGATGGTGCCACCGTAGACGTACAGGTTGGGCGCCTCGAAGCACTCGTAGGCGTTCGTCACGGTGATGGTGCCGCCGTAGACGTTGATGCGGTAGCCGGCCTTGATGCCGTCGTCGGCCGAGTTGATGGTGATCGTGCCGTTGTTGATCGTGACCGTGCTGTCCACCGAGACGGTCTTCGCCTCGGTGTACTCGCCGGTGCTGCCGATGGCGATCTTGGCCCCGGTCGTGGTCACGCCCAGCGTCGGCGATGACGTCGAGGTGCCGATCGTGAGGTTGGCGTCGCCCGAGATCCCCTTGCCGCCCGAGCCCGAGTTGGAGAGGGTGATCGTCCCGCCGCTGAGCACCAGGTTGCGATCCGCGTTCAGGCAGTGGGCCGCGTAGGCATCGAGCACGCCGGAGGTGTTGGTGTACGTGCTGCCGTTGCCGCTGCAGGTGATGTTCACGGTGCCGGACTCGATGTGGATGTCACCGTCGCAGGAGATGCCGCGGCCGGCCGCGCCGGTGGCGACGACGGTGAGCGCGGACCCGTTGACGTCCACCAGGGTGTCGGCCTTGACCGCCGTGCAGTAGGAGGGGTCGTAGCCGGAGCCCGACGCCGCCAGGACGGCCGCGCCCGAGGTGTTGATGGTGATCGTCCCGCCGGTCAGCGAGATCGTCCCCGCCTTGAGGCCCTTGGACTGGTTGCTGGCGACGGTGAGGTTGAGCACGCCGCCCGAGACCGCGAGGTTGCCGCTGCACTTGACCGCGCCCTTGTCGGCCTTCGGGGTGGACACGGTGAGGTTCCCGGCCGTGATCGCCACCGGGCCGTCGCCGGCGTCCACGCCGTCGCTCTGCGAGGTCACCTGCACCGTGCCGCCGTGCTGGTAGTAGCCCTCGTTGGTGTGGATGCCGTCCTTGATCGCGCTGGCGACCACGATCGTGCCGCTCTCGACGGCGATGTAGTCGTCGCTCCCCAGCCCGTTCTGGCTCGTGCCGACGCCGTTCACGGTAAGGCTGCCGGTGCCGCCGGTGAAGATGAGCTGGCCCTCGCTGAAGAAGGCCGACTTCTGATCCTCGCTGTTGGGCGCGGTCGCGTAGGTCGCGCCATCGGCCAGCACGCTGGCGGTGCCGGTCACCAGGTCCACGCCGATCGTCACGTCGGCCTGGATGTTGATCGCCGGACCGTCGGCGTTGGTGATGTGGACTCCGTTCAGCGCCAGCGAGAAGTCCTCGCTGGAGTAGATCTTGAACATGCCGTCGGTGGCGGTCCCGGACAGCTCGTAGACGATGCCGGGGAGGTTGCTGGTGGCGGAGGTGACGATCACGTCGCCGCCCGTCACCGCGACCGACACGCCGAGGCCGGAGAACGGGTTGGTCACCGTCGCGGACGTACCGCTGTAGACGATGGTGACGGTGCCCGGCGAGGTGGCGAAGGTGAGGCTGTCCACCGCCGTCAGGTCGAACGCGGTCGCGCTGCCCGACTTCGGGTGGACGGTCAGCGCGGTCGTGCCGCTGAAGCCCACGCTGTCGAGGGTGCTCACCAGGAACTGCGTCACGCCGGACGCGGTGTGGACGCGCAGGTAGGTGCCGGCGGCGGCGGCCTGCGCGCCGAAGGTGAGGCTGTCCATGTTGGTGAGGCTGAACTGGGTCACGGTGCCGTCCGTCCCGACGACGTTCATCTCCTGCGCCCGGGCGGACACGGCCACGACGATCGCGAGCAGGATGAACAAGATGGTCTTCTTCATCGTTGTCCCCCGGGGCTAGTTGACCAGGACGAGGCGGCCGGAGCGCGCCTGGGCGCCGCATTCCACCCGGACGAAATACACGCCGCTCGAGACCCGCGTGCGGTTCCGATCCGTGCCGTCCCAGGTCGCCTGGTGCCGCCCGGCGGACACGCTCTCGTTCTGCAGCTCGCGCACCAGGGCGCCCTTCAGGTCGAAAACGCGGATCCGGACGTTCGCCTGCATCCCGATCTGGTACTCGATGGTCGTCGAGGGCCGGAACGGGTTCGGGTAGCTCCGCAGGAGCTGGATCCCGCCCGACAGCACGCCGCCGTTCGAGGGATTCACCCCGGCCGTGAGGTCCGCGAACTGGATGCTGCGGATGGCGTCGGTCGAGATCGTCGTCGTCGCCCCGGTCTTGAGGTGCACGTTCATCGTGAGGCTCTCGCCGAGAGCGCTCGAACTGAGCAGGAGGAGGAGGCAGGCGGACAACACGAAGGTTCTCATGGCTCGCTCCGTACTTCGGTGACGGTTGTGAATCGGACGCGGCGTCGGCGCGTTCCGTTCGTTGAGGTGTAGATGCGGCCGGGTCGCGGTGGCCGGGCCCGGCCGGACCGCCCCGCTGCCCGCGGCCGCACCACGCATCTCGTTGGCTATGACAGGCAAGCGGGGCTGGACGTTAGGGGGCGACGGCGACCCGATGGCCCCGCCTCGCCCTCGGCAGACGCCGGCCGGCCAGCGCGGGGGCGGGGAGCCGAATCACGGCGGGGCCAGCGCGCTGCCTGCCTGTCTCGGGGATTTCGACCCAGCGGCGGGCCGGGCCTGCAGAGTGGGGCGCCCGCCTGGGCTGGGTCCGGGCTGCGTTCCTCGGCGGGTGCCGCTTCACGCTCGTGCACCTGGCCGGAGTCGCCGGGGCTCGTCCCTGCCGGACGCGGCGGAGCCGATGAGTCCGGGAGGTTCGGTGCCGTCCAACTCGCGAGTCCCGGGCCAGAACGGGAGTCATGAGAAGAACACTCCGGACATCCGCAGTGACCAGGACGACTTCCGCCGTTCCGTCGTGGGCTCGCGTCGCCGCAATGCTCGTCGCGCTCGCGGGTGCGACCGCGGCCCGGGCCGGTCTCGGCCCGCCACGCAAAGAACCCGGCCACTCGGCCGGGTCCTCGGGACTTCGGAAGCTGGTGCGCCGCGAAGGAATCGAACCTTCAACCTACTGATTAAGAGTCAGTTGCTCTGCCAATTGAGCTAGCGGCGCACGACGCGCACGACCGCAGGTCGCGCGCAGGCGGGAACAGCGGGGGTACTTTACGGATGCGCCCGCCCACCGTCAAGCGGCCCTGTGACGCCCCCGGGGGCCCATGCTATCCTCCGCTGCCCCATCCGACCCATGCGTCCATGACCCCGAGAGGAGCCGCCCGCCCGTGTCGCGCCCGCCGGAACGTCGTTTCTTCTCGCTGTTCATGCGCTTCTGGCTGCCGCCGCTGCTCTACGTGGTGGCGATCTTCACGGTCAGTTCCCAGCCCCACCTGCAGGCGCCGCTGCACTTCCAGCTCAGCGACAAGTTCATCCACGCGGTCGAGTACCTGATCTACGGGCTGCTGCTGGTGCGGGCGATGCGGGCCCAGATGCGCGTGAGTCGGCCGCTGTTCGCCGCCATGATCGCCATCGGCTTCGTGGTACTCACCGGGGCCGCGGACGAGTATCTTCAGTCCTTCATCCCGGGCCGGCAGTGCGACATCTTCGACCTGCTGGCCGACACGGTGGGTGGGGCGATCGCCCAGTTCGTCTACGTCACCTTCGCGAGGAGCTGACCCATGGCGCCCAGGTTCCAGGCTCCGCGCGGCACGCGCGACCTGCTGCCGGAGGATCTCGCCCGCTGGCAGTGGGCCGAGGCGCAGGCGCGCGTCGTCCTCGAACGCTACGGCTACCGCGAGATCCGCACCCCGCTGTTCGAGGAGTTCGAGCTGTTCGCGCGGACCTCGGGCGAGTCGAGCGACGTCGTCCAGAAGGAGATGTACCGCTTCAAGGACCTCGGCGACCGCGATCTGGCGCTGCGCCCCGAGTTCACCGCCGGGGTGATGCGCGCCTACCTCGAGCACGGGCTCGGCGGGCGCACCCGCGTGCACCGGCTGTGGAGCACGGGACCGGTGTTCCGCTACGGGCGGCCGCAGAAGGGGCGCTACCGCCAGTTCTCGCAGCTCAACTGCGAGCTGGTGGGCTCGCCGGCGCCGGGTGCCGACGTCGAGCTGATCACGCTGTTCGTGGACCTCTACGAGGCCTGGGGCTTCCGCGACCTGACGGTGGTGCTGAACAGCGTCGGCCAGCCGGAATCGCGACGGGTCTACGGCGACGCGCTGCGCGCCTGGCTCGCTCCGGTGCACGAGCGGTTGAGCGCCGATTCGCAGCAGCGGCTGGTCACCAACCCGCTGCGCGTGCTCGACACCAAGGACGCGGGCGACCTGGCGCTGTTCCGCGAGCGGGGCGCGATGCCGCACCTGCTCGACTTCCTCGACGAGGCCGATCGCTCGCACTGGGACGCGGTGCTGGCGGGACTCGAGTCGGCGGGCATCACCTACGAGGTGGACCACGGCCTCGTGCGCGGGCTCGACTACTACACGCGCACGGCCTTCGAGGTGCACGATCGGGCCCTGGGCGCGCAGAGCGCGCTGGGCGGCGGCGGCCGCTATGACGGCCTGATCGCCGAGCTGGGCGGGCCGCCCACGCCGGGCGTGGGCTTCGCCATCGGCCTCGACCGCGCCATGCTGGTGCTGGAGGAGCGCGGCATCGCTGCGCCGGCGCCGACGGCGGGCGTGTACGTGGCGGCGATGGAGCCGACGCGGGCGGCGGCGGTGGGCCTGGTGCGCGCGCTGCGGCGGCGCTTCCCGGTGGAGTTCGACGTCGAGGCCCGCGGCTTCGGCGCGCAGATGAAGGCCGCCGGCAGGAGCGGGGCGCGCCTGCTGGTCATCCTCGGCGAAGAGGAATGGGCGCGTGGCGCGGTGGTGGTCAAGGACCTCGCCGCCGGCACGCAGGAGACGATCGCGCGCGAGGGGCTCGAGGCGGCCCTGGCCGCGCGGCTGGCGCAGGCGCCGCCCGGGCGGTCGGCGGGGATCGGCGCGAAGGAGACGGAGAAGCCATGACGGAGCAGCCCGGCATCGTGCTCGAGGATCTCGGCGGCTGGCGGCGTTCGCACACCTGCGGCGAGTTGCGCGCGGCGGCGGCGGGCGGCACGGCCACGCTCATGGGCTGGGTGCACCGCACCCGCGACCACGGCGGCGTGCTGTTCGTGGACCTGCGCGATCGGCACGGCCTCACCCAGGTCGTCTTCCGCCCGCAGGAGAACACGGGCGATCTGCTCGAGCGCGCGGCGAAGCTGGGGCTGGAGTGGGTGATCGCGGTCAGGGGCGTGGTGACGCGGCGGCCCGACGCGGCCCGCAACGCCGACCTGCCCACCGGCGAGATCGAGCTGGACGTGCGCGAGCTGAAGGTGCTGGCCGCGGCCGAGACGCCGCCGGTGCTGCCCAGCTCCGAGATCCTTGCCAACGAGGACCTGCGGCTCAAGTACCGCTACCTCGACCTGCGCCGCCCGGAGCTGGCGCGGGTGCTCGAGCTGCGCCACCGCGCCGCGCAGGCGGCGCGCGCGCACCTGTCGGGCGCGGGATTCCTCGAGGTCGAGACGCCGTTGCTGGTCAAGCAGACGCCGGAGGGGGCGCGCGACTACGTGGTGCCGAGCCGCGTGCACCCGGGCGCGTTCTACGCCCTGCCGCAGTCGCCGCAGCTCTACAAGCAGACGCTGATGATCGCCGGCGTGGACCGCTACTTCCAGCTCGCCCGCTGCCTGCGCGATGAGGACCTGCGCGCCGACCGGCAGCCCGAGCACACGCAGATCGACCTCGAGATGTCGTTCGCCGACGAGGACCAGATCTTCGAGGGGGTCGAGGCGCTGTTCGTGGAGCTGTGGCGCGACGTGCTCGGCGTCGAGGTGCCGCGGCCGTTCCCGCGGCTCACCTTCCGCGAGGCGATGGGCCGCTACGGCAGCGACAAACCCGATCTGCGCTTCGGCCTCGAGATCAAGGACGTCACCGACATCCTGGCGCGCTCGCCCAAGGAGTTCATCGCTAGAGGCGCGAAGGCGAAGGATGGAATCGGGGCCGCCATGGTTCTGCCGGCAGGTATGGGGATCTCCGGAACTCAACTGCGCAAGCTCGGCGACGTAGTGAAGGGGGCCGGAGGTGTGGGGCTCGGCTTCTTCAAGCGCACTGACGCTGATCGGCAGAAGGCGGAGGAGCTGCTTCCTGCGGGCTTGGCGGGCGAGTTCCTTGATGCCGTCAGCGCGCAGGAGGGCGACGCGGTCCTCTACACCTCCGGTCCGTGGGAGCCGACGCTCAAGGCGCTGGGCGTGCTGCGCACGCAGCTCGGCCAGCCGCTCGTCAAGGGCCGGGAGCGCGAGTGGCGCTTCCTCTGGGTGCGCGACTTCCCGCTGTTCGAGTGGGACGAGTCGGTGCAGCGCTGGGCGCCGCGCCACCACATGTTCACCATGCCCAAGGCGGAGCACCTGCCGCTGCTCGAGACCGACCCGGGTGCGGTCTACGCCACGCTCTTCGACCTGGTGCTCAACGGCACCGAGCTGGGCTCGGGCTCGATCCGCATCCACCGGCCCGACATCCAGGAGCGCGTGATGAAGGTGGTGGGGCTCACCGCCGAGCAGGCGCACCAGAAGTTCGGCTTCCTGCTCGAGGCCTACCGCTACGCCGCGCCGCCGCACGGCGGCATGGGCCTGGGCTTCGACCGCATCGTCATGCTCATGGCCGGGCGGGACAACATCCGCGACACCATCGCCTTCCCCAAGACCACGACCGCCTCGAGCCTGATGGACGGCTGCCCCAGCGAGGTCGAGCCGGAGATCTGGCGCGAGCTGCACCTGAAGCCGGGGGAATAGCCGGTCCCGTCGCTTGACGGGACCGTGACGCTTCACGCACCCGCGGGCGCAGGCTGTCCGCGGAGGGGCGAGCGGAATCGAATGCGGGCCGGCGGCATCGAGAAGGATGCCGAAGCGGTCCCGACCGCGGGCTCCCGAGTGGAGGTGCGAGATGAGGCGTGTGGCGACTTGGGCGCTGCTGTCCATGATCCTGGCGACGATGGCGTGGGCCCAGGATCTTCCCGGCAAGAAGTCGGACACGGCCCCCGGCGTGCCGACCCCGTCCGACGCCAGCCTGCAGGAGCCCGAGGGCGACCTGCCGAACGCCGAGGCCGCGGCGGTGGGCGCCGGCGCGCCGGAGTTCGTGCTGGACAGCGCGTCGGGCGACCAGGTGCGGCTCTCCCGGCTGAAGGGCAGGTGGGTGGTCCTGGTCTTCGAGCAGGACGGCAGGCGGCTGGCGGCGCTGCAGGGCATCGTCGCCGAAGTGGACAAGCTGGGCGCCTCGCTCTACGGCGTGTCGTCGGACGGCACGGGCGCGCTCAAGGAGTTGGCCGCCCGCTCGAAGCTGACCTTCCCGCTGCTCTCCGATCCCACGGACGAGGTCGCGCAGCTCTACGGCATGTACGACGACGCGGCCAACGCCCCGCTGCCGGGGCTGGCGCTGCTCGACCCGCAGGGCGTGGTGCGGGCGTTGTGGAGCGGACCGTCGCTGCACCCCGACGAGGTCCTGCAGCTGGTCCGGCATTCATTCGCCGGCGCCTGAACTTCGGGGCGACGCCGGCCCACCCGGAGGTCGAGATGAAGCCGAACGTCGGAGGCGTGGACCGCATCGTGCGCATCGTCGTGGGGCTGGTGCTGATCGCGCTGGTCTTCGTCGGGCCGAGGACGCCCTGGGGCTGGATCGGTCTGGTGCCGCTGGCCACGGGGCTCTTCCGCTTCTGCCCGCTCTACTGCCCGCTCAAGGTGAACACCGGGGCGAAGCCGGACGCGCCGAAGTCCTGAACGCGGCCGTGGCGCGCGGGCCCGGGGCGATCCCGGGCCCGTTCGCTATTTCTGCGCCAGGCCGAGCGCCATCAGTGCGCTGATCAGCACGGCCATCAGGCTCTCGCCGGCGATCAGGCCCGAGGCCACCGGCACCACGTACTCCTCGGCGTGGTGCGCCCGCCAGCGCTCGACGGCGGCCGCCAGCGCCGCGCCCACGAACATCGAGATGGCGATGTAGCCGGGCATGACGAAGGCCAGGCCCAGCCCCATGGGCGAGGGCAGGAAGGCGCGCGCGCGCGGGAAGGCGCGCTCGAGCAGCGGCAGCAGCAGGCCGAGCCCGGCGCTGACCAGCGCACCGATGCGCGCGGTCGGCGGCAGCGAGGTGAGGCCGTGCGAGAGCAGCTCGGCCACGCCCTTCCACACCACGGCCATCGCCGCGGGGAATCGCTCGGTGCCGAGCACCGAGGCGTTCGGCACGAGCAGGGCCCAGCCCAGACCGACGCAGATCGCCCCGGGCAGGATGCCCATGAGCTGGGCGATGAACTGCTTGCGGGCGTTGGCGCCGAGCAGGTAGCCGCTCTTCAGGTCGGTGAGCAGGTCGGCGGCGCAGCCGGCGGCGTTGGCCGTGACCGAGGCGGTCATGACGTTGGTGGTCATGTTCGAGGGGGCGAGCACGCCGTAGGTGAGCTGCGTGATCTTGCCCAGCGCGCCGGTGGGGGTGGTGTCGGTCTCGCCGGTGGCGCGGCAGGCCACGACGCTCAACACGAAGGTGAGCAGCACGGCGATCGTGCCCATGGCGAAGGGGATGTTCCAGACGACGCGCTGCATGATGATCACGCCCACCGCGCCGATCAGGAACAGGCCCCAGAACCACGCCGGCGGCACCTCGATGGCGGCCAGCGGGTCCTCGCGCCGGGCGCGGCGCTCGCGCCGCAGGCCCAGCCCCGAGAGCGCGCGGCCGGCGGTGCGCCAGCCGAGGGCGAGCGAGACCAGGCTCGAGACCACCATCACTGGCACGCCGCTCCACAGGCTCCAGCGGGCGATGTCGGGGAAGCCGATGCCCCGCGCCGGGTCGGCGGCGGTGATCGCGCCGAGGTGGATCATCCACGGGGCCAGCACCAGGTAGTTGAGCAGCGCGCCCAGCAGCAGGCTCCAGCCGACGCGGAAGCCGATCAGCGCGCCGGCGCCGACCGTGACCAGCCCCATGTCCCAGCGCAGGCTCAGGCCGACGAGCGGCACGCCCGCCACCGAGAGCGAGCCGAAGGGCAGCGCGGCCGGCAGGTTCCAGGGCATGAAGGTGAAGGTGGCGTCGCGCAGCCAGGCGACCGCGGCTCCGATCAGGCCGGCGATGCCCAGCGCCCGCGCCCGGTGCGGCGCGCCGCCCTGCGCGTGCAGGCTGCGCAGCGTCTCGGCGGCGGCCGTGCCGCTGGGGAAGGGGAGCTGCTCGATGTTGATCATCTGGCGCTTCATCGGCACGGCCATGGCCACGCCGATGACCGCCAGGCAGACGTTCCAGCCCAGCAGGGCCCAGAAGTCCATCTGCTGGCCGGTGATCATGAGCATGGCGGCGATGGCCGAGGCCATCGTCCCGCCCACGGAGTAGCCGGCGGCGGTGGCGGTGGACTGCATGCAGTTGTTCTCGAGGATGCCGAGATCGGTGCGCACCAGGCGCGCGGCGCGCAGCGTGCGCCAGATCGAGAACGACAGGATGCAGGCGGTGATGGCCACGCCCGAGGTCCAGCCGATCTTGAGCGCGACGTAGAGGTTGGTGAGCGAGAGGATGCCGCCGAGGAACGCCCCCATGAGGATGGCGCGGGGGGTGAGCTGGGGCATGGTGTCGCCGGCGCCGCGGTAGACCGTCTCGCGCCACTCGCGCTCGATCTCCTCGGGGCGCCGCGGCCGCAGGGCGCCGGGGCGCTCCGGGTCCGGCTCCATCGTGGCGATCCGCTTCAGCGGGCCACGGGTGGCGTCGTCGGGACGCGCGGTCCCGGGTCCGTCGTGCTCGTCGCTCACGGCCATGCGATCCCTCCCTGGGTCGGTCGGGAGCAGACTAAGGCCGCGCCGCGCGGCCTGCCAAGCGCTCAGGGAGCCGGACCGCCTGAAGACGGAACCGGAGGCCCGAATGACGGGCCTCCGGTTCGCCGGGGCGCGGGTTCCGCGTCCGCGCCGGGGCTCAGCGGCTGAGCAGGTGGATCGAGCCGGAGCCGGTGTCCACGTGGATCCGGGCGCCGCCGTTGCCGAGGACGCCGGCCATGTAGCCGTGCTCGCGCCGCACGTGCGAGATCGGGTAGTCAACCTCGATCCCGCCGCTGCCCGAGTCCAGCTCGACTTCGGCGTCCAGCCGGGCCGGGCCGGTGATGGTCACGCCGCCGGAGCCGGTGTCCACCATCACCGTGCCGGGTCCGTTGAGCAGGTCGAGGACCACGCCGCCGGAACCGGTGTCCACCGAGATCTTCCCGGCGCGCACGCTGGCGAGCCGGACGCCGCCGGAGCCGGTGTCGGCCAGCAGGTCGTCCACCTGCACACCGCTGCCCCGGACCGAGCCGGAACCGGTGTCCACGTGCAGCGACGGGCCGACGATGTCCGTCACCTCGACCGAGCCGGAGCCGGTGTCCACGGCGACCTCGCCGCGGTGCCCGTCCAGCGAGACGCTGCCCGAGCCGGTGTCCACCAGCAGGTGGCCCTTCGTATCCTGGCCGACGAAGCAGGACGACGCCATGTCGAGGGACAGGTCCGCGTCCACCTGACGGGCCTCGGCCCGGCCGACGCCGAGTCGGATCACGGTCCGCTGCCCGCGCGGCACCCGCACTTCGAGATCGGCCCACGCCTGCGGTCCGGTCCCGCCGCTCGTGATCGTGACACGACGCCAGTTCAGGCCGTGCTTGCCGGGCAGGCAGCCGTCGCGGTCCACGCTCACCGTGGTCCGACCGCGGCTCTCGCGGGCGGGATAGACCAGCCGCGAGCCGTGGAAGCCGATGCGCAGTCGTGCCGTGCCGGCGACCTGGTCCCGCAGGACGTTCAACTGGTCGGCGTCACGACCGCCGCGGGTCACGATCACCTCGGTCTGGTTGCCGGTGGCGGGGACGATGCGCACGGCGCCGGCCAGGTCGGAGATCTCGACCTTCTCGCCGCTCAGGACGTAGCGCTCGGTGAGCGGGCTCGCGCTGGCGGTCAGGGCGGTGAGCGAGGCCTCGGCCAGCATGCCGAGGACGAGGATGCCCAGCGCGGTCAGCAGGGCCAGGCCGCTCAGGAAGGCACGGCGACCCTCTTCGTGGCGCAGGGCGGACGGGATGAGGAAGGTGGACTTCATGAGCGGCTCCTCAAGGAACGGAATGCGGGACGGCCCGGTCTGGGAACGCTACGCCGGGCGGAGGTTCGGGGTTTCCCGACCCCACCACCTATGACCTGTCGTGGCCCCCGAAAGGTTGCAACCGGTTCGCCTGCAACCCCCCGGAGGCCTTCGGCGTAGACTGCCCGTATGCCTCCGCGGGGGCGTGGTCCGGGCTACCCGGATCCCGTTCCCACCGTCCTTCCAACCTTCTCGCCCCGACGGGGCGTCCAAGAGGTTGAATGGAGCCCCACCCCCGGCAGACCAGCGCCGACGGAGCGCCCGAGCCGGCTCCGCAGGCGGGTGACCTGCGCGACGCGGCGCTGGCTGCGGCGGGGGACAAGCACGCCTTCGAGCGGCTCTACCGCGCCCACGTCGGGCGGATCCACGGCCTGGTGCGGCGGATGCTCGGGGCGGACGAGGCGACGGAGGTCACGCAGGACGTGTTCGTGAGAGCCTGGCAGAAGCTCGGGACGTTCCGGGGCGAGTCGGCGTTCGGCACCTGGCTGCACCGGGTGGCCGTGAACGTGGTCCTCACCCGCCGGGCCGAGCTGGGCACGCGACGCGACCGCTTCGTGCAGGACGACACGGTGCTGGCGGCGCTGCCCGATCGCCCGGGGGGCCGCGAGACGAGCCTCGACTTCGAGTCGGCGATCGATCGGCTGCCTCCGGGGGCGCGCGCCATCTTCGTGCTGCACGACGTCGAGGGGTATCGTCACGAGGAGATCGCCGGCCTGATGTCCATTAGTTCGGGCACCAGCAAGGCCCAGCTCCACCGGGCCCGCATGCTGCTGCGCCGTCACCTGGGGGATTGACCGTGTTCGACGACACGCACGACGCCTGGACCGACCGCCTGTCCGAGTACGTGGACGGCGAGCTGGACGCGGCCGAGCGGGCGGCGCTGGACGTGCACCTGCAGGTCTGCCCCGCCTGTGCGCGCACCGTGACCGAGCTGCGTGCGGTGGCCGCCCGGGCGGCCGAGCTGACCTCGCCGGCGCCGGCCGAGGATCTCTGGCCCGGGATCGCCGGGCGGCTCGCCGCGCCCGAGCGCGGGGCCGAGCCGCGGGCGTGGCGCCCGGTGCTGGACCTGGCGGCCTGGCGCGAGCGGTCCGCCGCGACCGCGTCGCGGCGCTGGAGCTTCACTCTGCCGCAGCTCGCCGCGGCCGCGGTGCTCCTGGTCGTGCTCTCGAGCCTCAGCGCGTGGTGGACGTTCTCGCGCCGGCCGGTGGTGCCGACCGCGACGCCGACGCCGGGCACGACCCAGGCCGCGAGCTTCGAGACGGCGCGTTACGAGGTCACCATCGCCGAGCTGGAGCGGGTGCTGCGCGAGCACCGCGGCGAGCTCGATCCCGCGACCGTGCAGATCATCGAACGCAACCTGAACATCATTGACGCCGCCACCGAACAGGCACGACGGGCCCTGGCCGCGGACCCGTCGAGCCCGTACCTGAATGGACACCTGGCCACGCAACTGAGACGCAAGGTGACGCTGCTGCGGCAGGCGACCGCGATGGTCGCCGCGTACGGCAGCTAGGAGAGGACGAGATGAGGTTCCGACTCGCACTGATCGCACTGCTGCTCCTGAGTTCGATCGCCGCCGCCCGGGAGGAAGGGGATCTCCGCCGGGAGGACCGCGAGCTGCGGCAGACCGCGCAGGTCCAACGCGATGCCATGGCCCGGGCGCGTCAGGCCCTGGAGAAGTCGCGCCAGAGCATGGTCGAGTTGCAGGGGAAGTTCGCGCGCCGCGGCCTGTCGGGCAGCGTGCGGACGGACACGATCGTGGCGGTGCCAGCGCGGGCGCGGTTGGAGCTGGAGAACTTCCAGGGCGAGATCCTGGTGAGCGGCTGGGACCGCGGCGAGCTGCGGCTGCAGGCGACGCACGACGACGACGTGGACGTCCAGGTGGACGTCGGGCCGGCCGTGGTGACGGTGAGTTCCGTCGGCCACATCCGGCTGCCGGCGGCGAATCGCCGGCGCGGGCACGCGGAGGACGCGGGTCCCCGGATCGAGGATCTGGACGTGCCCCGCACCGTGAACTACCGGCTGCTGGTGCCGCGCCGCATGGCGACGAGGTTGTCCGGCGTGAACACCCGCATCCGCGTGGAGGGGCTCGACGGCGACGTCGAGGCCTCGTCGGTGAACGGTCCGGTGGACGTGAACGGCGGCTCCGGGACCGTCCGGGTCGAGTCGGTCAACAGCCCGGTCACGGTGGTGGGCGCACGGGGCACGGTCGAGGCCTCCTCGATCCAGTCGGTGCTCACCCTGCGCGACCTGACCGGCACGGTGCGGGCCGAGACGGTGGACGGCAACGTGGACATGGCCCGGATCCTGTCCGCCCTGGTCGAGGCCAGCACGGTGAGCGGGAACCTGCGCTACGACGGCGTCCTCCGCCCGGGAGGTTCCTACCGCCTCGAGAGCCACGATGGCGACATCACCGTCGTGCTGCCCGAGCGCGCCGACGCCACCGTCCGCGTCGAGACCTACGAGGGCAGTTTCCGCTCCGACTTCCTGGCGCCGACGCAGAAGCTCCGGCGCGAGCGCGAGCTCGAGTTCCGGCTGGGCGGCGGTTGCGCGGCGCTCGAGTTGTCGTCCTTCTCGGGTGCGATCCAGGTGCTGCGCTCCGTCCGGCTGCAGGCACCCACGGCGCCCACCGCACCCACGGCGCCCACCGCGCCCGCGGCGCGCAAGGCCCCTCCGGCACGGCCGAGGTAGCCGCGGCCGGAACGCGAAGGCCGGGGGGCGCACCGCCTCCCGGCCTTCGTGCGTGACGGGGCGCTCACTCGCCGGCGTAGCCTCCGTCCGCGACCGCCCAGGCCGTGCGGTAGGCGAGCCGCACCAGCGCCTCGTAGAGCGCGGGCGACAGCGTGGCGGCAGTGTCGCCGGGCAGGTGCAGGTGCCGATACGAGAACTTCGAGGCGAAGTACAGGGTCGGCACGTGGTGCTCGGCGAAGGGCGTGGCGTCGGCGCCGCCGTCGCCCCAGGTCTCGGTCACGGTGAGGCGGTTGCCGCGCGCGTCGAGGTCGCGGGCGAGCTGCCACAGACGCGGCGAGGTCTTCCCGCTGCCGAGCTGGATCGAGTCGCCGACGCCGACGCAGTCGAGGTTGATCATGGCCACGACGCGATCGAGCGGCACCGGCGGCCGGGCGACGAAGCGCCGGGCGCCGAACAGGCCCGCCTCCTCGGAGGAGAACAGGGCGAAGATCACGCTGCGCCGCGGGCGGACCGCGCCGCGGGCGAAGGCATCGGCCAGCGCCGCCACCGCCGCCGCACCGGAGGCGTTGTCGTTGGCGCCGGGGAAGAGCAGGCCGGCCTGCTCGCCGACGTGATCGAGGTGGGCGCCGATCACCACGAACTGGTCGCGCCGCGCGGGATCGGAGCCGCGGATCATGCCGACCACGTTCACCGACGGCCGGTGCTCCTCGTAGCGGGCGCGCACGGTCGCGCGGGCGGCCACGTCCAGCGCGCGTGAATGCGGCTGCCGGGTCGAGTCCACGGCGGCCTGCAGCTCGGCGATCCCGGGTCCGCTGCCGGCCAGCAGCTCCTCGGCGGCGGCGCGGGACAGGAGGAGGCTGGGGAAGCCGGCGAGGCGCGGGCCCACGCCCTCCAGCACGCTGCCGATGGGGAACGGTGGTCCGCTCCGGCTGTCGGTGACGAGCAGCAGTCCCCTCGCGCCATGGGCGGCGGCGGTGCGCGCGCGGGGGCGGGGCAGCAGGCTCTCGCCCCAGCCGAGCGAGTCGAGCCGGAAGGGCGGCTCGGCCTTGAGGACGAGCACGAACCGATCGCGCACATCGAGGCCGGCGTAGTCGTCGTAGCCGTCGGCGGGACGCGAGATGCCGTAGCCCACGAACGTCACCGGGGCCGCGACGTCGCCGGCGCCGGTCAGGCCGCGGCAGACGAAGTCGGGGCCGAGGCCGAGCGGATGCACGGTGCCGTCGGGATGCACGAGGGCGAGCGCGCAGGAGTCCACCTCCTCGTACTCGACGTCGAGCTGCTGGAAGAAGCCATCCTCGCCGGCGGGCCGCAGGCCGAGGTCGCGGAAACGCCGCGCCATCTCGCGGGCCGCCTCCATGTAGCCGGGGCCGCCGGCGAGCCGCCCGTGCCGCTGCGGCGCCGACAGCCACTCGACCGTCTCCATCAGGTCGGTGCTGCGAATCCGATCGGTGGCCGGGGCCGGCCGGGGCGCGGGATCTGCCGCGGCCGCGGCGGCGAGCGAGCCCAGCAGCAGTCCGGCGATCAGGCGGTGGAAACGGCGCATGGGGTCCTCTTGGACTGGTTGGCGGGAGTGACGGGATGCCTCCGGCGGCTACCTTAGCCAGCCGGGTCCCGCGGCGCCACCGGCCCGGAAGACCGCTCGGCGACGGAGGATGCGAGCCGCTATATCTTCATGTCCGACTTGCCGATAACCATGCCGTGGCTCGCCCGGTCTTCGGCCGCGACCGATTGACCGTGCCCCACCCCCATGCTACGGTCCGCCGGTTGCCGGGAGCGCGTCGGCGGGCCGCGATGGCGCGTTCCGCTCCCGGGAGCTTCAAGACGCCGGACCACAGAAGGTTGAACCGGAACGACCGACACCCTTCGCCGGGAGTCCCCGCTCTTGACCTGGCCTCCTTCGGGGCCTCCTCGGTCAGGAGTTTCGCGTTTCACGCGGTCCTCCGCTGCGGGACCGTGATTCCCCCGAGGCTTCCATCGTGACCGTTCGCAAGCTCGTCATCGAGCACGTTGATCCCCTCATCCTGCTGGGGCAGAACGACAGCAACCTGCGCCAGATCGAGAACGCGTTGCCGGTGCGCATCACGTTGCGGGACGGGACCATCACGGTCTCGGGCGACGACGCGGCCGTGACCTCGGCCGCCGGCGCCCTGAAGCAGCTCGTGGCCCTGGCCGAGCGCGGCAAGGTGGTCGAGGAGGCGGACGTGACCGCGGCACTCCAGCCCGAGCGGCGCGACGGCGGCGGCCGGCTGACCGAGGCCTACGAGGGCGCGCCCGGCTACACCTTCGATCGGCACTCGGTGCGGCCGCGCTCGCCGACACAGGCCGAGTACATGAAGGCGCTGGAGGAGTTCGACGTCGTCTTCGGCATCGGCCCGGCCGGGACCGGCAAGACCTACCTGGCGGTGGCGGCGGCGGTGAGCGCGCTGCGTCGCAAGAAGGTGGATCGCATCGTGCTCGTGCGCCCGGCGGTGGAGGCGGGGGAGAACCTCGGCTTCCTGCCCGGGGACATGCAGGAGAAGGTGGATCCCTACCTGCGCCCGATGTACGACGCGCTGTCCGACATGATGTCGTTCGACCGCGTGCGCCGGAACATCGAGCTCGGGGTGATCGAGATCGCGCCGCTGGCCTTCATGCGCGGGCGCACGCTGCACAATTCCTACGTCATCCTCGACGAGGCCCAGAACACCACCGTGCGCCAGATGAAGATGTTCCTGACGCGCCTGGGCGTGCACTCGAAGGC
>CAYNPF010000025.1:0-16808 GCA_964398895.1 uncultured bacterium | reverse complement strand
CGCCACCCTCGTCAACGAGGCGGCGCTGCTCGCCGCCCGCCGCAACCGCAAGAAGGTCGCCGGTCAGGACTTCGTGGATGCGCGCGACAAGGTCACCCTGGGCATGGAGCGCAAGAGCCTCGTGATGTCGGAAGAGGAGCGCCGCTCGACGGCCTACCACGAGTGCGGTCACGCGCTCATGGCCTGGCTGCTGCCCGGATCGGACCCGGTGGACAAGATCAGCATCGTGCCGCGCGGGCGGGCGCTGGGCATCACCAGCTACGTGCCCAAGGAGGAGCGCTACTCCCGCTCGAAGGAGGACCTGCTGCGCAACCTGGCCATGATGATGGGCGGGCGCGCCGCCGAGTACCTGGTCTTCAAGCACTTCACCACCGGGGCCGCCAACGACATCGAGCGCGCCACCGCGCTGGCCCGGAAGATGGTCTGCGAGCTGGGCATGAGCGAGAACCTGGGGCCGCTCACCTTCGGCAAGAAGGAGGAGATGGTCTTCCTCGGCCGCGAGATCGCCACGCACAAGGACTACTCCGAGGAGACGGCGCAGCGCATTGACGACGAGGTGCGCAGCCTGGTGGAGGGCGCCTACCGCCAGGCCCTCTCGCAACTCGAGCAGAACGTGGACAAGCTCCACCTGCTCGCCGACACGCTGCTCGAACGCGAGGTCATGGACGGCGACGAGATGAACCGGCTGCTGCACGGCGAGCGCCTGGCGCCGATGAAGCCGGTGCCGTCGGAGCCCGAACCTCCGGGCCCCGAGGCGACGCCGCGGCCCGCTGCGGTCGAGCCGCCCGATCCGGCGACGCCGGGCCCGACGCCCGCTCCACCGCCCCCCGACCCGGCCGTCGGACTCTGATCCGCGCGGCCCCCGCCGACGGCGCCCGTGCCCCGCACGGGCGCCGTTTCGCACTCCCGGGGCGCCCGGTCCCCCGGTCTTTGCGGCTCCCTGACATCGGAGGGGCGTTCCGTGCCACCATTTTGCGGTCGCTTGGCAACTATTCCGCCCCCAGGAGCGTCAATAGAGGTGTCACGTACGCGAGAACGTGGCGACCAGTCTTCCAGGGTTGCGAGCAGGGTCCCGGAGAGGGCAAGCTCCGGTCTCCCCGGTGAACGCCCGGCCAACGGCCGGGCGTCACTGTTTTCGCTCGAGTGACGGTGCGGGATCAGGCCCGGATCGGCGCGGTGAAGCTCCCGTCGGAGCCGGCGAGGCGCGAGAGGATCTCCGCGGGGCGGAACCGTTCGCCGTTCTCGGCCCGCAGGGCGTTCAGCCGCGATTCGACGCGGGCCGCGCCCAGCTCGTCGGCGTGGCGCAGCAGGCCGCCGCGGAACGGAGGGAAGCCGACCCCGTGCAGCGCCACGAGGTCGAGCGCGTCGGCGTCCGCGACCACGCCCTCCTCCAGCAGCCGCGCCCCCTCGTTGAGCATGGCCAGCACGACCCGTTCGGCCAGCGCCTCGAGCCGCCCGGGCCGGCGCCGTGGGGCGATCCCGAGCAGGTGCGCCGTCCGCGGATCGGCCGACCGCCGGCCGGAGCGGTAGCGATGGAACCCCGCGCCGCCCCGCCGCCCCGGCCGCCCCGCCGCCACCAGGGCCTCGAGCATGGGCGCCGGCGCGAAGCGCCCGGGGAAGGCGCGCGCCAGCGTGGACAGCAGCGCGGCGGCCGCGGCGAGCCCCATCTCGTCCAGCGCCTCGAACGGCCCCGCGGCCATGCCGAAGCCGCGCAGCGCGGCGTCCACGTCCGCCAGCCGGTAGCCGTCTTCGAGCAGGTGCAGCGCCTCGCGCATCCCGGCCATGGCGACGCGCCCCACGGCGAAGCCGGGCGTGTCCCGCACGATCACCGGGATGCGTCCCAGGCGGCGCACCAGCGCCGCGGCCGCGGAGATCGCCGCGTCGGCGCTCCTCGCGCCGCGCACCACCTCCACCAGCGGACGCGGCGCCGGCGCGAAGCGCAGGCCGACGAACCGCTCGGGATGCGCCAGGCCCGCGGCCAGCTCGTCCACCCCCAGCGTCGTCGAGCCCGTCGCCAGCACGGCGTCGGGCCGCATGCGCACCTCGAGCTCGCCGTAGACGCGACGCCGGACATCGAGGTCCTCGGCCACGAGCTCGACGGCGAGGTCGGCGCGCGCCAGACCCGCCGGCTCGAGTCCGGCGTGCAGGCGGGCGAACTGGGCCTCGACCGCGGGCGGCGCCTCGCGCGCGGCCCGACCGGCGATCCGCGCCCGCACCCGGCGCAGCAGCCCCGCCAGTGCCGCCGGGTCGTTGTCGCGCAGGCGCACCTCGAGCCCCTGGCGGCTGGCCAGCTCGGCCAGCTCGGCGGCCGGATCCTCCGTGCCGACGATCTGCAGCCGCTCGATCGGGAAGGTCGCCGACAGTTCCACCGCCGACGGCCGGACCAGGCGCGAGGCGCGCACCAGGTTGCGGCAAACCGGGCCGACGAGCAGGTCGGCGGCCCACTCCCGCTCGACGCGCATCGCCTCGGACCGCGAGCGGCCCGGAGCGTGCCGCAGCACGGCCAGGATCGCCACCGGTGCCGGGTACTCGCCGCGGGTGCGCGCCCGGGCGCGCGCCGCGGCCCGCCCGAGCGCGAGGGACCGTCCGGCGGCGGTGCCGTCGGCGAGCCACTCGCCGATCGAGCGCGGCCGCCAGCGATCGCCCGCCGGGGGGCTCCCGCGCGCGCGCCGGGCCACCGCCTCCGCCAGCCGTCGCTCCGCCTGATCGAGCAGCGTGGCGGCCGGGACCGCCCGGGCCACGAGACCGATCCGCTCGGCCTCGCGCGCCCCCACCAGCCGACCCTCGAGCAGCAGCTCGAGCGCGCGGCGCAGGCCGACGAGCCGCACCAGGCGCGTCGTGGCCCCGAGGGCCGGGCAGAAGCCGAGCACCACGTCGGGCAGACCGATCCGCGTGCGCGGCTCGTCGGCGGCCAGGCGCGAGTCGCACGCCAGCGCCAGCTCCGCGCCGACACCGAGGCACGGCCCATCCATCGCCGCCACCGTCGGGCAGGACAGGTCCGCGAGCCGCGCCAGCGTCGCCTGCGCCCGCTCGATCGCCCGCACGGCCGCCTCGCGATCGGGGACGGGCCCGAGGGCCTCCACCTCGGCGCCGGTGGCGAAGGTGCCCGGCCGACCGCCGCGCACGAGCACGCCGGCCACGTCCGAGCGTGCCGCAAGCTCCGCCAGCGCGGCGTCCAGATCCGCGAGCGCCGCCGCGTCGAGCACGTTCGCCGCGTGCGCCGGATCGTCCATCACCAGGTGGACGATGCCGTGCGCGGCCTGCTCCAGGCGCAGGAGGCTCATCCGTCGCGCTCCACCAGGCAGGCCATGCCCTGTCCGCCGCCCACGCACAGCGCCGCCAGCCCGCGCCGCGCGCCGCGGCGGCGCATCTCCATCAGCAGCGCGAGCAACAGGCGCGCCCCGCTCGCCCCCACCGGGTGCCCGATCGCGATGGCGCCGCCGTTGACGTTGAGCCGCTCGAGCGGGATCCGGCCCAGCGGCCGCTCCCGGCCCAGCTCCGCGCGGGCGAAGGCCGCCGAGGCCGCGGCCTCCGTTCCGGCCAGCACCTGCGCGGCGAAGGCCTCGTTGATCTCGAACAACTCGACGTCGGCGAGCTCCAGCCCGGTCTCCGCCAGCACGCGGGCCGCGGCCAGGACCGGCCCCAGTCCCATGCGCTGCGGCGCCAGCCCCACCGTCGCCCACGCGCGCAGCCGGCCGAGCGGCGGCACGGGCCATTCGCGCGCCACGGTCTCGTCCGCGACCAGCAGGGCCACCGCGCCGTCGCTCACCGGGCACGAGTTGCCCGCCGTCACCGTGCCGCCGCGGGGCGCGAAGCGGGGCCTCGAGCGCGCCAGCCGCTCGAGCGAGGCGTCCGCCCGCGGTCCCACGTCGTCGGCCAGCGGCGCGCAGGCGGGCGGCGGGAAGACGGTCACGATCTCCTCGCGCCGGCCGGCCGCCGCGGCGACCGCCAGCCGGTGGCTGCGCAGCGCGTACTCGTCCTGACGCTCCCGTGACAGGGCGAACTCGCGGGCCAGCCGCTCCGCGGTCTCGCCCATGGTCAGTCCGGATACCGGGTCGCGCAGCGCCTCCCGCAGCGCGAAGCGCGGCTTCAGCATCGCCGGGCGGAAGCGCAGCGCCGCCGCCGTGCGACGCCACGGCCCCCGCGCCCGGGCCAGGCCCTCGAGCCACTCCGCGTAGGCCGCCGGGAAGAGCAGCGGGGCCTGGCTCATGGATTCGGTGCCGCCGGCGACGATCCGCCGCGCGCGAGCGGCGCGGATCCGTTCGGCCGCCACGATGACCGCCTCGAGGCCCGAGCCGCAGTTGCGGTTCACGGTCACCGCCGGCACGCGCTCGGGAAGCCCGGCCCGCAGGGCGCAGACGCGCGCCACGTTGGCGGCGTCGGCCGGCTGCGCGCAGTTGCCGAGGATCACCTCGTCCATGCTCGCCGGGTCGAGGTCGTGCCGGGCGAGCAGGCCGTCCAGGGCCAGCCGGCCCAGCTCGACCGCATCCAGACCGCGCAGGGCGGTGCCCGCGCGCGCGAACGGCGTGCGCAGCCCGGCCAGGATCCAGACCGCGGGAGCGGTCATGGGCGATGCCGGATCAGCCCTTCTTCAGCCTGGCCAGCAGCTCGCGGGCTTCCGCCTGGTAGCGGGCGTCCAGCGGGCCCGGCTCCGGCGCCAGGGAGACCGCGCGTTCCAGCTCGCGGCGCGCCTCCGCCGTCCGCTTCAGCTGCAGGAAGGTGCGCCCCAGCTCGAGCCGGTGATTCACGTAGTTCGGCTCCAGGCCGACGGCCTTCTGCAGGTCGGCGACGGCGTTGTCCATGCTCGCCCCTGCCGGCACGCCGCCGAGCACCGTCCTGGCCACGGTGCGCTCGACGAAGCTCAGGCTGGCCAACTTCCGATTCCAGATGGCCAACACGTGCCACCCGCGGCCCAGCGCCGGATCAATGGCCAGCGCGCGGTCCACCTCGGACTTCACCTCGCGCGACAGCGAGAGCTGGGTCTTCGGTCCCTCCTTGAGCGCCTGGCGGCCCAGCGCGACGGACAGCTCGAGGTGCCCGGCCGCGCTGTCCGGAGCGACCTTGACCGCCTCCCGGGCGTGCGAGACCGCCGACGCCACCAGTTCACGGGCTTCCTCGCCGCTGCCGACCTCGGCCAGCATGGACTCGACCCGGGCCAGGCGGTGCAGCACGGTGAAGCGCGGTGCCCCCGCGTTCAGGGCCTCGAGGTACGCGGTTCGCGCCCCCTTGAGGTCACCCCGCGCCACGAGGTCCACGGCCTGGGTGAGAAGCGCGTCGGCCCGGCCGTGGGCCGGCTGGGCGAGCACGGGGGACGACAGGAGCAGCAGGAGCGGGAGCAGGACGCTCCACGCCATCGGCTTCGCGATGCGCATCTGGGCCTCCCTGACGCCGCGATGGGCGCCGGCAGACGTCCGGCCGCTTCCGCCCCGCTTCCCGATGTCCCCCGCGATCGGGCGGCACCGTGGCGGCGCCGCCGTGCGGCCGGGACGCCGGGTACGAGGCGCGACTCTCCCCCACCGGCGCCGGGGATGTCAACGGACGAGGCAGCCCGGCCCCCCGGCGCGGACCCGGGTCTCACTTTACGCTTGTGGCGGTTCCGTCCGGGGTGCTAACCGTTCCCAACCTGCGCCGGGCGACCTGGCCCCTCGCACCCCGACCGCGGGGACGAGACCGGACTCCGGACACGGCATCGCCTGGAGGGACACGGCATGGCCCGCTCGCTGATCCGAGTCTTCCTCGACACGGTGGACACCTGGCACAAGCCCGCGCAGTACCTGCGCCGGGGCGAGTCCGGCTGGGAGCCACTCTCCGCCGATCGCGTCCTCGCCGACGTGGAGAGCCTGGCCCTCGGCCTGCGCCAGGTCGGCGTCGAGCCCGGCGAGCGCGTCGCCATCCTCGCCGAGAACCGCTACGAGTGGGTGGTGACCGATCTGGCCGTGGTCGGGCAGGGCGGGGTGACCGTCCCCATCTACGCCACGCTCACCGCCGAGCAGTGCCGCGCGATCCTCGCCGACTCGGGCGCGCGCCTGGTCTGCGTCTCCAACGCCCTTCAACTCGGCAAGATCCGCGCCGTGCGGGCGTCGCTGCCGGAGCTGCGGGGCGCGATCGTGATGGACCCCGTCCCCGACGCCGGCGCCGACGAGATGACCTGGAGCGGGCTGCTCGCCCGGGGGGCGACCGCCCGGCTGGCCGACCCGGGCGCCTTCCTCCGGCTGGCCGAGGCGGTGAAGCCCGACGACCTCGCCACCATCATCTACACCTCGGGCACGACGGGAGAGCCCAAGGGGGCCATGCTCTCCCACGGGAACATCTCCTCCAACTGCGAGTCCGGCCTGAAGGTCCTCGACCTCGGCCCCTCCGACACGAACCTGACCTTCCTGCCGTTCTCCCACGTCTTCGAACGCATGGCCGGCTTCTACACCATGCTCACCGCCGGCGTGACCACGGCCTTCGCCCGCAACATGGACCTGGTGGCCGCCGACGCGGCGGAGGTCCGCCCCACGATCATCACGGCGGTGCCGCGCTTCTTCGAGAAGGTGCGCACCCGCGTGCTGGAGAACGCCCGGACCCTGCCCGTGCTGCGGCGCGGCATCTTCTACTGGGGCCTCGGCGAGGGCCGGCGCCGCGCCCGCGCCCACCTGGCGTGGAAACCCTACTTCTCGCCGCTGGCCCCGCTGGCCGACCATCTCGTGGGCGGGGCGATCCGCCAGCGCATGGGGGGGCGGCTGCGGGTCTGCGTCTCGGGCGGCGCCGCCCTGCACCCGATGGTGCTCGAGTTCTTCTTCGCCGTCGGGATCCCCATCATCGAGGGCTACGGGCTGACCGAGACCTCGCCGGTCATCTGCCTCACCCCGCTCGGGCGCGAGCGGCCCGGCGCGGTGGGCCCGCCCCTGCCCGGCATTGACGTGCGCATCGCCGAGGATGGCGAGATCCTCACCCGCAGCCCGCACGTGATGCAGGGCTACTGGAGGAACCCGGCCGCCACCGCCGCCGTCATCCGCGACGGCTGGTTCCACACCGGCGACCTGGGCTTCCTCGACGCCGACGGCTACCTGCACATCACCGACCGGCTCAAGGACCTGCTGGTGACCGCCGGGGGCAAGAACGTCGCGCCCCAGCCGATCGAGGCCCGACTCAAGGCCAGCAAGTGGATCGCCGAGGCGGTGCTGATCGGCGACCACCGTCCCTACGTCACGGTCCTGCTGGTGCCGGACCTCGAGCGCCTCGAGGGCCTGGCCCGCCGCCACGGATGGCCGTTCGCCGATCGCCGCGAGCTGCTCGATCGGCCCGAGATCCGCGGCATCGTCCAGCGGCGGCTCGATCGCCTGAACGAAACACTCGCCCCCTTCGAGCGGGTGCGGCGCTTCGCGATGCTGGACCACGAGATGACGCAGGAGGGCGGCGAGCTCACGCCCTCGCTCAAGGTGCGACGCAAGGTCGTGCTCGAGCGCTACGCCGGGCTCATTGACACGATGTACGCAAGCCCCGTTGCCCCGAGTGGCACGGGAGGAACGGGCCGAGGCCCCCAACCCGAGGAGAGATGATCCGATGACACGACACCGGACCCTTCCCGCCATCGCGCTGCTGATGGCGCTCCTGCTCCCCACGTCGGCCCGGGCGACCGGGTACGCGATCTACGAGCAGGGTGCCGCGGCCCTGGGCATGGCCGGCGCGGCGACGGCATCGGTGGACGATGCTTCGGCCGTCTTCTTCAACCCGGCCGCCATGACCCGACTCACCGGCACGAACTTCTACGTCGGCGGGACCGCCCTCGCGCCCGTCACCTCCTTCGCCGGTCGCGGGCCGAACCCCGGCTACGGCGTGACCGAGGAGATGAACAAGCAGGTGTTCTTCCCGCCCACGGTCTACGTCACGCAGAAGCTGCCGCTGGGCTTCGCCGCCGGCGCCGGCCTCAACACGCCCTACGGCCTCGGGGTCGAGTGGGACCCGGTCACCTTCTCGGGCCGCTACATCACCACCAAGGTGACCATGGAGACGCTGAACGGCAGCGCCTGCCTGGCCTGGGCGCCCAACGACCAGTTCAGCTTCGCCGCCGGCGCCGACGCGCTCTACGCCAAGGTGCTGCTCAAGAACCGCACCCTGATGGTGGCGCCCGGTGGCGGCGGCGGGCAGGTGGACATCGCCGAGACCAAGCTGAGCTCCGACTACACGCCGGGCTACGGCTGGAACGCGGCCGTCCACTACACCCCGGTGCCGCGCCTGCGCGTCGGTGCCTTCTACCGCAGCAAGGTGGTGGTGCACGTGGACGACGCCCGGGCCGAATTCACCCAGATCCCGACCGGTGACGCCTACGTGGACGCCGTCGTGGCCGCGGGCCTGCCGCCCGACCAGGGCGTGAAGACGGTGCTGCGCTTCCCGGCGATCGCCACCGCGGGCGTGGCCTTCGATCCCGTGCCCGACTGGACGGTCGAGGCCGACTTCGTCTGGTACGAGTGGAGCCTGTTCAAGGACCTGCCCATCTACTTCGACGAGACCACCAGCCGCAACACCACCCGCATCGAGGACTACAAGGACTCCTGGCAGGTCCGGATCGGCGCCGAGAAACGGCGCGGCGACTTCGCCTACCGCTTCGGCTACTACTTCGACCGCTCGCCGGCGCCGGTGCAGGCGGTGAGCCCGCTGCTGCCCGACGCCGACCGCATCGGCATCAGCGGCGGCCTGGGCTGGAAGTTCGGCGCGAAGAAGAACTGGAACCTGGACGGCTACGCGCTGGCGCTGTTCCTCGACCGCCGCTACGGCTACACCTCGAACGGCGAGAGCGACACCTACGCCGACTACCACTACGCCGGCGACTACAAGACCTTCACCGGCATGCTCGGCGTCGGCCTCGGCTACCACTTCTAACCGGACAAGGAGAGCGCAAGCGATGAACCGCCGAATCCGTCTCTACGCGGCCGTCACCCTGGTCGCGCTCCTCGTGGCCGGTTGCGGCCCGTGCGAGCGTCTCGATTCCGTCACCGCCCCCCGGATCCCCGGCGGCAGCGCGGACTACTCGACCTACGTCGCCCTCGGCACCAGCATCGGCGCCGGCTACCAGTCGGGTGGTCTCGTCTACCGTCACCAGCTCCAGTCCTACCCGGCGCTGTTCGCCGGCCGGGTCGGCGCGACCTTCACCTACCCGGCGGTGAGCGACTCCGGCTACCCGCCGCTCCTGCAACTCGTCTCGCTCGGCAGCTCGCCGGTCATCCGGCAGGCCAGCGTGGCCGGCACCTGGACCAACTCGACGCAGGAGTTGCCCTACACGAACCTGTGCGTGCCCGGGGCCGTCCTCTACGACGTCGCGAACACGGCCCGCTACTCCACCGGCATGTTCCCGGCCATCGCCCGCGGCAAGGGCTCGCTGCTCGCCCAGGCCGTCAGCCTCCAGCCGACCTTCCTCTCGTTCGAGTTCGGCGCCAACGAGGTGCTCGGCTCCGCCACCGCCGGCTCGGGCACGCCGGCCTTCTCGGTGGGCCAGTTCGGCACGATCCTCACCGGCACGCTGGACGCGCTGCACGCCGCGCTGCCGAACACGAAGCTGGCGATCTTCACCGTGCCCGACGTCACCACGATCCCCTTCGTGACCACGGTCAAGCCGTACTTCACGGTCGGCGGCAACCGCATCTACTTCCTCTGCGACGTGGACGCGGATCACGCGGCCGGGCACCTGAACCCCGAGGACTACGTGCTGCTCACCGCCTCCGGCATCATCGCCGCCGGCACGGGGATCCCGGTCCCCAACGGCGGGGCGGGCACGCCGTTGCCCGGCGCCGTCGTGCTCACCGCCACCGAGGCGGCGACCCTGCAGGACGCCGTCAACGGCTACAACATCCGCATCCGCGCCGAGGCGGCCACGCGCGGCATGGCGGTGGTGGACCTCTACGGCATGCTGCACACCGCCTCGAGCACCGGCATCCAGGTGGGCGGCGCCCGCTACACGACCTCGTTCATCACCGGCGGCCTGATCAGCCTGGACGGCATCCACCCCACCGATTTCGGCCAGGGGCTGCTCGCCAACCTGATGGTGGATGCGGTCAACAGCACCTTCGGCAGCTCGCTGCCCTACGTGGACCTGCCGCAGGTGGAGACCTACACCGCCTCGGCGATCGTGCCGGTCGTCGAGCCGCAGGGCGTGGCGAGCTTCCCGCAGATGACCGGGCTGCAGGAGACGGTCCGCCTGATCCGGCGGCGCTAGCGAAGTCGCGATGCAACGAGGGGCGGGGCCACACGGCCCCGCCCCTCCCGTTCTCCCCGCGCGGGCTCGTGCGCTCAGCGGCGCGGCATGCTCGGCACCGGGTCCATCCGACCCTTGAACCACTTCGCCAGCCGGTCGAAGTAGCCCGGCGTCTGCTCGGCACCGGCGTGCCCCGCCTCGGGCAGCTCCCAGGTCTCGTCGAGGCTCGACGCCTGCGCCAGCAGCTTCCGCGTCTCCTCGACCGGCGTGACGTCGTCGCGACCGGCCAGCACCACGAACAGCGGGCAACGCAGCCGCGACACCGTCGAGACCGCCTCGTCGCGTCCCTTGGCGATCCGGCGGTGCCGGATCTCCAGATCGTGCATGACCGACGTGCCGTTGCGCAGCAGCTCCGCACGCACCGAGGGAAACAGACCCTCGACCGCGACGGCGTCGCAGCGCCTCATCCCACGGGCGGCCGCGGCCACCGCCACGACGCTGCCGAGGTCCTGTCCCCAGGCGAACACCTGGGCGCCGCCGCGGGCGCGCGCATAGAGCAGCGCCCCCTCCATGTCATCCACCCACCGCGAATCGAGGACGATGTAGCGCAGGGTGTCCACCGCCGCCGGCGAGCTGCGCGGGCCGAAGCCGCGGTAGTCGAAGGTGAGCACGCCGAAGCCGCGCTGCAGGAACTGCCGCGCCGCCGGCAGCATGTCCGCCATCGTGCCGCTGCCGCGCGCGGCGATGACGACGACCGGCGCGCGCGCCGGGCCGGCGAACCACCAGCCGTCCACTGCGACGCTGTCCGAGGCCGGGAAGCGGACGTCCTCGGCCTTCAGGCCGAGGCTCGCCGGCGTGGCCGAGTGGGCCAGCCCGGGCTCCACCGCCCGGGCCGTCCCGACCGCCCACGCCATCGCGCCGCCCGCCAGCAGCAGCGCCAGGCCACGACTCCACCACGCGCGTCCGCTCACCGTCATCCATCCACCCCCAGTCGTTCCCACAGCTCCTCGCGGAGCAGCGCCGGCGCCACTCCACCGCACGCCAGCAGCGCCGCGTGGAAATCCAGTCGGTCGTAGCGGGCGCCCATGCGCTTGCGCGCCTCCTCCCGCAGCTCGAGGATCTGCATGCGGCCGACCAGCGCGCCGATCGCGCGCGTCGGGACCAGCGTCAGCCGCTTGGCCTCGGCCAGCGCGGCGGCGCGATCGAGCAGCGCCTCCGCCGCCAGGTAGTCGGCCGCCTGCGTCACCGTCATGCGGCCGCGCTGCAGGGCGAGATCGGCCACCCCGCGGGCCGCGGCCAGCAACAGGTCCAGCACCAGCCCGAGGCGGTCCTCGGGCGCCGCGCAGAAGCCCTCCTCGACCATCAGCTCCTCGGCGTACAGCGCCCAGCCGCCGCGGATCGTGTCGTTGACCGCCAGGCGCCGCAGGCGCGAGCCGCAGCGGATCGCCAGCGCGCCCTGCAGGTGCAGGCCGGGCCAGCCGAGCCGGGCCGCGTCGAGGCGCGGGCCGCGCCGGCCGGGCGCCGTCGTCGCCGGTCCGGACAGCCGCGCGAGCTCGGGCGGCGGCAGCCGGACCAGGCCCGCGGGCTCGACGTCGAACGCGGCGGGTACGAGGCAGTCGGGACCGGACAGGAGCGGCTGCGCCCAGGCCGGGGCCGTCGTCACCAGCAGCGGCACCTCGGACAACGGGGCCAGCCCCCGCGCGCCCACGAAGCGCCGCGCCTCGTCCAGCGCCGCGACCATCGCCGCCGTCGGATCGTCGCTCGCCGCCGCGCGCCGCACCTCGTCCACCACCTCGCGCCAGGCCCGCTGCGGCTCGAGCCGCTCCGCCTCCTGCTCCGCCGTCCGGCGCAGCGCCTCGACGTGCCGCCGGGCCCACGGCTCGAGCGCCTCGCTGCGCAGCGGCAGCATGTGCTCGCGCTCGAGCAGGAAGTCCAGCCACCGCTCGCCCACGGCGAAGTCGGCGTCCGCCCCCGCCTCGAGGGCGCGCTCGAGCGCATCGCGGAACTCGGCGATCGCGGCGTTGGCCCGCACGCCGGCGTGCTCGATGCGCTCGGCATCGTTGGGGAATGCACACAGCAGCTCGTGCACCACCTCCTGCACGAAGCCGGGAGCGCCGTCGGCGACCTCGAGTGCCAGCCCGATCCACACTGCCGGCATCGGTCCCAGGCCCGCGCGCGCGGCCTCGAGGTGGTCCGAGGTCGCCATCAGCCGGGCGAGGATCGTCTCCTTGCGCTCCTCGAGCGTGGCGAAGGGCCGCACCCGCAGCAGGGCCACGCCCTCGAGCGCGGTGACCAGCAGGCGCACCGGGTCGCCGACGCGGGCGCGGATCTCCTCGAGATCGGCGCGCACGACGCTGAGGCGCGAGCGCAGCAGGGCGTAGTCCACGCGCGACTCGGTCGGCATCTCCTCCCAGACCACCGAGGCCGCCAGCCGCTGCTCGAGGTCGCGCAGCCAGGCGCTGCGGGCCTGCAGGCCCGCCGGGCCGTCGTCGGGAAGACGGTCGTCGTAGTCGTGGATGCCCGCCGCCGTGGCCGCCACCGGCCAGAGCCGCAGGCTCTCCTCGACGAACTCCTCGCTCAACGCCGTGAAGTTGCGAACCGTCTCCAGCATGCGACCACGTCCCCTCGTGCGGCGGGAGGCCTCCGCGCACCGCGGCGCGAAGGCCCCGCCGTTCCCGCGCGCTTCATCGCTGATCGAGCGGCGTGACGTTCGCCGCCTGACGCCCCTTCGGCCCCATCACCACGTCGAACGCGACGCGCCCCCCTTCGGCCAGGATGTGGGCGCCGTCCCCGCGCACGGCCGAGGAGTGCACGAACAACTCCTCGCCCGAATCGTCGCGGATGAAACCGAAACCCTTGGCGTCGTTGAACCACTTCACCGTGCCCTGCCCGACCGCGGGCCCACCCGTCGCCGCGGCGGGACGCGGACCCCCGGGACGCGGGCCGCCGGGACGCGGACCGGCGGAACGCGGACCGCCGGGACGCGGGCCAGCGGACCGCGGCGCGCCCCCACCGCGCTCGGCACGGGCCGGGCGCCGCGACTCGTAGCAGTTCCGACAGTACACCGGCCGACCGGGCACGGGTGCGAACGGCACCTCGGTCTCGGCGCCGCACTGCGCGCACACCGCGGTGTGCCGGTCGCGCGACGCGCCGGAGCCCCGCGGCGCCCCGTCGGCGCGCTGGCGCCTCAGCTCGCGGCAGCGCTTGCAGCGCGTCGGCGCGTTCGCCAGTCCCCTGGCGGCGTAGAAGGCCTGTTCGCCCGCGGTGAAGACGAACTCCTCGCCGCAGTCCACACACTGGATCCGCCGATCGCCGTCGTCGCTCATGGTACCGGGCCCGCCTTCCCTCATCGGGGGATGCCACCGAAACACGAACGCCCCGGCAGGCACGCGCCCGCCAGGGCGATGGACTGGACCACCGGAACCACCCGGAACCGCGACTGGACGTTGAACCGCAACGGGAAGTTCACGGACGAACCACGCTCGATGGCCCACTCGCTTCGGGAAAGTGGCGAAAAGTATAGGGGGGCCGAAAGAAGGGTGTCAACGGATCCCGTCACCAGCGCGGTCCCGGGCGGCCCCGGCGCCGCGGGCGGGCGCCGGGCGACAGAGCGAGCGCAGGATGTCGCTCATGGTGATGACGTCGAGCAGGTTGTGGTGGAACACCGGCACCAGCCGGTACGGGTCGCCGTGCTTGACGAAGTCGTGGTAGAGACCGGGGATCTCCTCGCCCGGCACGTCGCCCACCCGGCGCCTCCGGCAGACGCGCCGCTCGATGGTCTGCAGCCGGCAATCGGCCAGTTCGCCGCGCCAGCGCCGACGGGCGACGTGCAGCAGGTCGAGGTGGTGCGGCGGCGGCGCGAGGCGCACGCGGTGCACCACCGCGCGCGCCTGCAGGAAGGGCACGTCGAAGGTCCTGCCGTTGAAGGTCACCAGGTGGCGGAAGCCGGTCAGCGCCTCGCCCAGCGCACGCAGCAGCGGCCCCTCCTCGCCGTAGTGGCGCGCGAAGTACTGGCGCAGCACGAAGTCCTCGCCGTTCCAGTGCATGGTGCCGGCGAGGAAGACCGTGCTCGACGACAGCCCGCAGGTCTCGAGGTCGAGGAACAGCGCCTGCTCCAGCCCGTCGGCGGCCAGCGCCACCAGGCCGGGCTCGTGCGCCGGCGGGGCGTCGAGCCGGCCCCAGTGCTCGCGTCTCCGCTCGATCTCCGAGCGCAGCCGCTCGTGCACGTACACGGCGCCGGGGCGTCCCGGGAAGTCGGGACTGTCGCGCCACTCCCCACCCGGCAGGAACTCCTCCACCCCCACCGCCCGCGTTGAGCCGCCGGGTGGGGACCCCGCACCCGGCAGGAACTCCTCCACCCCCACCGCCCGCGTCGAGCCGCCGGGTGGGGACCCCGCACCCGGCAGGAACTCCTCCACCCCCACCGCCCGCGTCGAGCCGCCGGGTGGGGACCCCGCACCCGGCAGGAACTCCTCCACCCCCACCGCTCGCGTCGGGGCGTCGGTGCGGGTCACGGCCGCCGGCGAATCCTCCGGCACCAGGCGCTCGCGCCGCCGGCGCGCCAGCTCGCCGAGCCGAACGCGCAGGGCCGCGGAATCAGCCGTTCCCATGGTCCCGGGTCGCGAGCAGGAGCAGCCGCCGGCTGTCCGTCGTGTAGGCGCTGCGATCGGTGTCGCCCCACGCCTCCCGCACCCGCAGGCCGTGGCGGGCGCACAGCGCCTCCAGCTCCGCGCAGGTGTAGGCACGCAGCGTGGACTCCTTGGTGATCTGCGCCCCGGTCTGCGGGGTGACGTGGATCTGGCGGTTCAGCACCAGCGAGCGGCGCAGGTCGAGCGAGGTCTCCTCCATGAGCAGCGAGCCGTCCCCGAGCGGGTTCCACACCCGCTCCTGCGGGTGGGTGAGGATCCGGTCGCGGTTCATCACGTCGAGCAGGAAGCGCCCGCCGGGGCGCAGCGCGCGCGCCACCCCGACCAGCACCTGCTCGTTCTCGGCGTCGGAGAAATAGCCGAACGAGGTGAAGTACGAGTAGGCCGCGTCGAACGCGGCGGTGAAGGGCAGCACCCGCATGTCGGCCCGCGTCCAGCGCACCGTCACCCCCGCCGCCGCCGCGTCGCGCGCCGCCGCCGCCAGGTAGCCGCCGTGGAAGTCCACGCCGGTGAGACGGTAGCCGCGCCGCGCCAGTCCGATGGCGTGCCGGCCGTAGCCGCAGGCGAGGTCGAGGACCTCGCCGCCGGCCGGCGGTTCCAGCGCCGCGGCGAGGAAGTCCACCTCGGCTGCGGTCATCTCGGGCGAGATCATGGCGCGGTAGATACGCAGGTAGTCGTCGTCGAAGAACGCGACCGGCCAGTCGTGCGGGGTCATCGGTCCTCCTCCAGCCAGTGACGCAGCAGGGCGCGGGCGGCCGCCTTGCCGGGGATCTCGCGCCCCCCCATCAGGTCCGGGTCCTGCTGCTGCGCCGGGCGCAGGTTGGGCAGCCCGACGCAGGCGGGGCAGCCGTCGGCGCAGTCGCAGGCCTCGAGGTGCGCGAGCGCTGCGCGCGCCAGCTCGTCGAGCCGCGACCAGCCCTGCTCGCAGAAGCCCAGCCCGCCCGGGTAGCGGTCGAACAGGAACAGCGCCGGCCGCCCGAGGTTCGCGGAGTCGATCATGCCCCCCAGGTCCGCGGGATCGCACATGCTCAGCATGGCGAGCAGCGTGAGGTACAGGTTGCGCACGCCCATCAGCCCCTCGACCGGGTTCAGGCCCCGGCGCGCGACCGCCCGCCAGGCCTCCGGTCCCGGCGCCAGCCAGAAGCCCGTGGTGTCGAGGGTGAGGCGCGGCAGGTCGAGGGGATGGTAGCCGATGCTGTCGAGGGAGTGGAACTTCACCTTCTTCATCGCCACCGTCTGCCACGAGTAGGTCAGCTCGCCCAGGGCGACGCGCTCGCCCCGCCAGGTGCAATGCCGCACCTCGCCGCGCAGGCGGATGGCGGTGTCGAGGACCGGCTGGGTGTAGTAGTCCACGACGCGCGGCTCGACCAGCGCGGTCTTCTGCTCGAGGTCCAGCTTCCGCACCCACCAGGTCTCGCCCTCGTGCAGGTAGACCGCCTCGGGGTAGACCAGCTCGAGCGCGCTGATCCCGTCCACGGTGCCGATCACCGCCTGCTCCCGGGTCGCATCGAGGATCGTGTAGGTGTCGCCGGAGACGGCGCGCAGGTTCACGCCCGCCGCCGGGAAATCCGGCTTCGCCCAGTAGGTGTGCCCGTCCACCGTGTGCGTCTCCCCCGCCTGCTCGAGTGCGCCCAGGATCGCGTCGGTCTGCGGGCCGAAGCGCGCCGCGTCGGCCGGGCCGAGCGGCAGCTCGTGCGCGGCGCAGGCGAGCTGCTGCGCCAGGATGTAGGGGTTGTGCGGGTCCACCACCGCCGACTCGGGCGAGCGGCCGAAGCAGTACTCCGGGTGCTGCATCAGGTACTGGTCCACGGTCTCGTGGTAGGCGACCAGCACCGACAGCGCCGGCGCGGCCCCGTCGTCGGTCCCGCCCGCCCGCCGGCCGGCCCGGCCCGCCTGCTGCCACAGGCTGGCCAGCGTCGGCGGCGCGCCGATCGAGATCACCGCGTCCAGCCCGCCGATGTCCACGCCCAGCTCGAGGGCGTTGGTGC
>CAYNPF010000024.1:7796-16861 GCA_964398895.1 uncultured bacterium | reverse complement strand
GGAGACCGGCACCTTCCGCCGCCTCGGCGGCACCGCCGACATCCGGGTGGACGTGCGGGTGATCGCCGCCACCAACCGCTCGCTCGAGACGATGATGAAGGACGGGCAGTTCCGCGAGGATCTCTACTACCGGCTCAACGTCTTCTCGATCACGATCCCGCCGCTGCGCGAGCGGCGCGGCGACATCCCGCTCCTGGTCGAGCACTTCATCCGCAACTCGGCGCTGGCCCAGAAGCGCGAATCCCGCATCGCGGTGGACGCGCTCGAGGCGATGCAGCGCTACCCGTGGCCGGGCAACGCCCGCGAGCTGAAGAACGTCATCGAGCACTCGCTCATCCTCTGCGACGGCGACACCATCGAGCGCGAGCACCTGCCGGTGGCCGTCCGCATGGGTCCGACCTTCGGCGTCGAGGAGGGCGCCACCGGCCTGATGACGCTGGAGGAGGCGGAGAGGAGCTACATCCGTCGCGTGCTCAACGAGTGCAAAGGACACCGCCAGCGGGCGGCGCACATCCTCGGCATCAGCGAGCGCACCCTCTATCGGAAGCTGCAGGAGATCGGCGAGATCCAGGCCTCGGGTTAGCCGGTCCGCGTCCGAGCCTCAGCGGGTCGCGGCGCCCACCGCGCGACGCCACGCGCTCACGCTGTCGCGCTGCGCTCCGGCCGGCGCCATCCGCAGGAAGCCGGTGAAGGCCTCGGCGGCCTTTGCGGCGCGCTTCTCCGTCGGCCCGGCGCTCCAGGCGCGGTAGCGCGCCCGGGCGAGCTGGTAGCGGGTCTCGAGCTCGAGCCGCCCGCGCTCCGTGCCCAGCAGCACGGCGTTCCACTCCTCGGCGGCGGAGTCCCAGGCCGGCGCCAGCCGCATCGCCTCCGCCAGCGAGGTGAGGCGCTCGGCGTTGCGGCCGTGGACCGCGGTGTAGGTGGGCTCCCGGGAGAGATCGAGCCGCACCGCCTCGCCGTACTTCGGCGACTCCGCCGGCACCTCGCTCTGCGTGATCGGCGCCGAGGCCGCACCGGGCGCGGACTTCGCCGCGACCAGCGCCCGCTCACTCGTCCTGACCTCGCGCTGCGACGTCACCGTCCGCGCCGCCTCGACCGAGCCCTCGACCTGCGCGCCCGCGGCCGACGAGCGAACCGCCACCTCCGACGTGGATACCGGCACCGGCGCCTCGTCCGCCGCCTTCGCCTCGTCCCGCAGGGAGCCCGCCTGATCGTGCTCGCGGACGGCGAGCGCATCCTTCGCGCGCGGCGCGGTCGCCGGCGGGGCGACCCCGCGAACCGGTGCCGTCGGCGGCGCGGGCAGCGCCGTGGACGTCCCGGCCTCGTTCGCCGGTGCCGGCGCGGGAGCCGGCGCGGGAGCCGGCACGGACGGCGTGGACAGTTCGGTGGCGCGCTCGAGTCCGCGGCTGCGCAACGCCGGCAGCGTCACCTCGCGCGTGGAGAGCATCACCAGCCCGGCGCCCACCACCACCGTGGCCAGTGCCGCGACCGCGACCAGCTTGCGCGGCGAGCGGAACCAGTCGGCCAGGCCGCGCCCCTCGGGCGCGCGCGCCTGCGCCCCGCGCAGCCCGGCGGCCCGCAGGCGGCCGCCGACGCGGGCGGCGAAGTCCTCGAAGTAGGCGTCGCCGGGATCGTGCCCGAGCACGTCGCGCAGGTCGCGGTCCTGCGCCATCAGCCCGGCCAGCGCCTCGCGGCAGGCCGCGCAGGCCTCGAGGTGACGCTCGGCCTCGGTCCGGGCGGCGCCGGTGAGCGCGCCGTCCGCCAGGGCGCCGAGTTGCTCGTCGGTCAGGTGGTTCATGAGGCTTCTCCGTTCCGCTCGGGCAGGCGCCGGCGCAGCTCGGCGCGCGCCCTCGACAGCCGCGACATCACCGTGCCCACCGGCACGTTCAGCATGCGGGCGATCTCGTCGTAGGACAGGTCCTCGACCACGCGCAGGCTCAGCACCACCCGGTGCTCCGGCGAGAGGTCGTCGTAGGCCCGGGCCAGCCGGCGCCGACCCTCGGCCGCCACCGCCTGCTCGGAGGGATCGTCGCCGCCGGCCGCCCACTGCCGCCCGGCCTCGAGCAGCGGCTCGATCGAGGTCTCGGGACGGCGTCGGCGCCGCCGGTGCAGCGAGTAGGCCAGGTTCACGGTGATCCGCGCCAGCCAGGGCCGCAGCGGCTCGTCCGCCCGGAAGCGCCCGAGCGCCTGATAGGCCCGCACGAAGGTCTCCTGGGCGAGGTCGTCCGCGTCGGTCGCGTTGCGCGTGAGCGCGTAGGCCACGCGGTAGACGCCCCGCTGGTGGCCGCGCACGATCTGCGCGAAGGCGGCCTGGTCGCCCTGCTGGGCCGCCCGGACCAGGGCCGCCTCGCGGCCCGGCTCCATGACGGGATTACGCTCTGCGGGCGCGTTCATTCCCCAGACCGCTACGCCACGGGACCGGCGAAGTCAAGGGTTTGCACGCGTGGACGTTGGCGGACCGAGCTCGGCGCGGGCCGCCGCCAGGGCCGCGCGCGGGTCGGTCGCGCCGGTCACCGCGCGGCCCAGCACCAGCAGGCTGGCGCCGCCCGCCACCGCCTCGGCGATCGTGGCGACGCGCTTCTGGTCGTGGGCCTCGCCGCCCGCCGGCCGGATACCCGGCGTGACCGCGTAGAAGGGCCGCCCGGCACGCCGCGCGCGCAGCGGGACGAGATCGGCGGCCGAGCAGACGATGCCCAGCGCCCCGGCCCGCTCCGCGGTCTCCAGCAGCGCGGCCACGGTGTCGCCGAGGTCGAAGGGCCGCGCGAAGCCGGGCGGCATGGCCGCGGGATCGAGGCTGGTGAGCAGAGTGACCGCGACCACGCGCGTGCCCCCGCCCCGCGATGCCGCCCCCTCGACCGCGGCGCGCAGCATGGTCCCGCCGCCGGTGGCGTGCACGGTGAGCAGCTCCGCCCCGCTCGCGGCCGCGGCCGCCGCGGCGCCGCGCACGGTGTTGGGGATGTCGTGCAGCTTGAGGTCGAGGAAGACGCGCCGGCCGCGCGCCACCAGCGCCCGCACCGCGTCGGGCCCGGCGGCGGCGAAGAGCTGCAGGCCGACCTTGGCCAGCTCGGGCCCGGGCCCGAGCCGCTCGTCCAGCGCCAGGGCCTCGTCCAGGCCGGCCACGTCGTAGGCGATCGCCAGCTCGCTCATGCGGGTCTCCTCCACGGCGGCTCGCCCAGCGGCTCGCCGCACAGCACCCCGGTCCAGTCGCGCACGCGCCGCACACCGCGGCGCGCCAGCTCGCGACGCAGCCCGTCCACGATCGTCGTCGTCGCATCGGGCCGCACGAAGGTGGCGGTGCCCACCTCGACCGCGCTGGCTCCGACCGCCAGGAACTCGAGCGCGTCGCGGGTGTCGGCGATGCCGCCCGAGCCGATCACCGGGATGCGCACCGCGACGGCCGCGGCGTGGCAGCGCGCCAGCGCCAGCGGCTTGATCGCCGGCCCCGAGAGCCCGCCGGTGACGCGCCCGAGGCGCGAGCGCAGGCGCTCGAGGTCCACGGCCATGCCGACGAAGGTGTTCACCGCCGTGATCCCGTCGGCCCCGCCCTGCTCGGCGGCGCGGGCCAGGTCGGCGATCGAGGTCACGTCGGGCGGCAGCTTGGCGATCAGCGCCCGGCGCGTCCGCGGCCGCAGCCGCGCCAGCGCCCGCTCGAGCCGGCGCGGCTCCGCCCAGGTGCGCGCCCCGCCGCGGCCCACGTTGGGGCACGAGAAGTTCAGCTCGAAGCCGGCGATGCCCGGCGCCCGGCCGAGCTCGTCGAGCAGCCGCGCCAGCTCGTCCACCGAGCCGCCGCCCAGCGAGACCAGCAGCGTGGCGCCGAGCGCGCGCAGGCGCGGCAACTTGTCGTGCCGGAAGCGCTCGAGCCCGACGTTCTCGAGCCCGATCGAGTTGAGCAGCCCGCTCGCCGTCTCCACCAGCCGCCCGGGCGGGTTGCCGGCGCGCGGCGCCAGCGTGATGGTCTTGCCGACCACGCCGCCCAGCCGGCGCACGTCCACGACGTGGGCGTACTCGTCGCCGTAGCCGAAGGTGCCCGAGGCGGTGAGCACGGGGTTGGCCAGCCGCAGCGGCCCGATGCGCACCGAGAGGTCCACGTCGGCGACTCGCAGCCGCCCACGGACGCGCCGCGCGCTCACGCGATGCGCTCCCAGTCGAGGTCGGCGGCGGCGAACACCGGGCCCTCGCTGCAGCACATCGCCCACTCCGGGTTGCCGTCGCGCGTCGCGGCGCGGGCGGCGGCGCTGCGCGGCAGGGCGCAACCGCGGCAGACGCCGGTGCCGCAGGCCATCGCCGACTCCATCGCCACGAAGGCGGGCAGGCCGCGCGCCAGCGACCAGCGCGCCACCGCGCCCAGCATGGCGTGCGGGCCGCAGGCGTGCAGCACCGGCGGCCCGTCCAGTCCCGGCACGATCCGATCGAGCAGCCGCACGACGTCGCCGCGCGGACCGGCGCTGCCATCGTCGGTGCAGACGTGCAGGCGGCCGAACCGCGCGGCCAGGCGCCGGTGCGCCTCCTCCAGCCCGACGAGCTGCGCCCGGCGGCGCGCGCCGAAGAGCAGCACGGCGCGCCGGCGCGAGCGGGCCAGCACGTCGGCTGCGAACAGCAGCGGGGCCAGCCCGCGGCCGCCGGCCACCAGCACCGGCACCCCGGGGTGCGCGAGCGGGAAGCCGCGCCCCAGCGGTCCGACCACGCCGACCTCGTCGCCGCTCCCGAGCCGCGCCAGCGCCCGCGTGCCCGTGCCGACCGCGGCGTAGAGGAACTCGAGCCGCCAGCCGTCCCTCGTGCGCCGCGCGCCGGCCACGCTCATCGGCCGCGGCAGCAGCACCGGGCCGCCCGGCGGCAGCCGGAGCTGGACGAACTGGCCCGGCGTGGCGGCGGCGAAGGCGGGACCCACCGCGAGTTCGAGGCGGTACTGGTCGGCGCCGACGGCTTCCTGGTGCACGACTCGCGCGGCAGACGGCCGCCACACGGGCCGGGCGGGCTTCACCGGTCGAACCGCCGACCCACGGAGTCGCTCCGCGCCGGCGCCGCCGCGGGCGGGCGTGCCGACGATGCGGCGCGAGTCGAATCCACCGTCACCGTGTCGGCGCTGCCCGCGTAGGGGCTGTCGCCCGGCAGCGCCGGCTCCGCCGAGGTGCCGGCGTAGCGCGGATGCCACGGGGCGTGCGCACCGCCCACCACGTAGCGCGTGGGCCGCCGTCGCACCGGCGGCGGAGGCACGACCCGCTTCGCCGTGTCCCGCACGGCGAGGCTGCCGAGCGGCGCGGCCATCGTGGGAGGTTGCGTCAGCACGGTGGTGTCCACCGGGGCGCGCGTCGGGGTCACCGGCATGCGGATCAGCGACTCGGGCACCGCCACACCCTCGCGCTCCAGGTAGTCGCGCGCGGCGAGCTGCGCCTCGGTGGCCGGGTACCGGCGCACCACGACCCAGAACAACGAGTCCGCCGCCGCCGGCCGGCCCAGCCGGCGGCTGAGCACCCAAGCCTGCGCGGTCAGCGCCTTGGCGGCCCAGGGCGTGCCGTCGAACTGCCGGGCCACCTTGCGGTATTCCTCGAGCGCGCGCTCGGGCTTGTTCTGCTGGAACAGGAAGATCTCGGCCAGCAGGAAGCCCGCCTCGGCCCGCCTCTGCAGCGTGTCGCCGCCCGCCTGGCGGAACTCCGACATGCGATCGAGGTTCCGCATCCGGCTCTGCGCCTGGGCGATGAAGGCCGAGTTGGGGAACTGCTCCGACACGCGCGCGTACTCGACCCGCGCCCCCTCGAAGTCCTCGCTGGCCGTCTCGAGCGCGTAGCCCAGCCGGTACTCGGCCTCGGCGCTGAAGGTGGACTTGGGGTAGAGCTTGACCACGTCGCGGTAGGTGGCGACCGCCTCGGTCTCGTGCCCCGCCAGCAACTGGCTCGTGCCGATGCGCAGCATCAGCCGGGCGTAGCGGTCGCTGCTCGGGCTCGGCCGGTAGGCGGCCGTGGCGTCCGTGACCGCATCGGGCGGACGCTGCATCCCCAGTTCCTGGCGCAGCACGCGCAGCGCCTGGTCGAAGTCGCGCGCGCCCTCGAGGCAGTCCACCTCGCGCAGCAGGAAGGTGAAACGCTCGTCGTCGTTGCGGGCCATCGCGCCGAGCGCCTGGAAGTCCGCCCGGCCCGCCGCGTACTGCCCGGAACCGAGCAACGCCTCGGCGCGGGCCGCCAGCGCCAGCGGCCCCAGCGTGCTCTTGGGCCAGCGCGCCAGCAACTGGCCGGCGCAGTAGGCCGCCGTCGAGTCGTGGTCGAGCGCGAGCAGGGCGCGGGAGCGCTCGAGCCAGGCGTAGGGGGCGAGCTTGTGGCGCGGGGCGTGCTCGAGGAACTGCGCCAGCGTCTGCTCCGCCTCGAGCGGATGGTGCGACTGCCGGTAGCCGACCCCGAGGTAGAACAACGCGTCGTCGCCCAGGTCGCTGGCCGGGAAGCGCACGCCGAAGTCCTGGAGCATGTTCACGGTCTCGCGCGGGTCGTCACGTCCGAGCAGCGCCCGCGCCCACAGCAGGTAGGCGTCGTCCACCCACTTCGACTTCGGGTAGTTGGCCATCACCTTCTTGGACAGGTCTATGGCCCGCACGTAGTCGGCGCTGACCGGGCCGGGCGTCTTGTCCACCGGGTAGGGCTCGCCGCTCGTGGCCTTGAAGTAGTACTTCCGGGCCAGATAGAGGGTGTTGTAGTAGGCGCACGAGCCCGCCAGCAGCGCCAGCGCCAGCAGCAGGACCAGGTGACGCGGTCTCACGGTGATGTCCGGCCTCCCGCGGTTGCCATCCGACGCGCAGGGTAGCACGGGCCCCGCGACCCGCACAGGCGGACGCCGGGACGGACGCCGGGACGTGTGCTCCGTCCGTCAGGAGATCCCCCCCGTGCGCAGGTCCCCCACCGAGAGACCTGCTCGTGGGCATCCGCGACGCACCGGCGAGGGGGCTCATCGGGCCGCCGCCGGCGCCCCGTCGCGGGCCCGCACCACGCGCACCCGCGGGTCCACGTGGGTCAGGCGCCCGCCGCAGATCGTGGCCAGCGCCCGCCCGGTGAGCCGCCAGCCGGCGAACGGCGTGTTGCGGCCCTTCGACTGGAAGCGGGCCGGGTCCACCGTCCACTCGTCGGTCGGATCCAGCAGCACGAGGTCGGCCGGGTCGCCGGGCTCCAGCCGCACCGGGCGCAGGCCGAACACGCGCCGCGGCCCGTCGGTCCACAGCTCGAGCGCCCGGACGAGATCGAGGTGCCCGGGCTTCACCAGGAAGGTCAGCGTCAGCGCCAGAGCCGTCTCCAGCCCGACGATGCCGAAGGGCGCCTGGTCGAAGGGCGCGCGCTTCTCGTCGGCGGTGTGCGGCGCGTGATCGGTGGCGACGCAGTCCAGCGTGCCGTCGGCCAGCGCGGCGATCACCGCGGCCCGGTCGGCGGCCGAGCGCAGGGGCGGGTTCATCTTGGCGTCGGTGTCGTACTCGGCCACCGCCTCGTCGGTGAGCGTCCAGTAGTGCGGGCAGGTCTCGCCGCTCACCGCCAGGCCGCGCGCCTTCGCGTCGCGCAGCGCGGCGAGCGACGCGGCGCAGGACAGGTGCGCGAGGTGCAGGCGACCGCCGGTGAGCGCGGCCAGCTCGACGTCGCGCCGCGCCATCGCGCTCTCCGCCGCGTCGGGGATGCCGCGCAGCCCGAGCCGGGTCGCGGTCGGCCCCTCGTGCATCTGCCCGCCGGCGGCGAGCGTGGGATCCTCCTCGTGCGCCACCACCGGCAGGCCGGCGTGGCGCGCGTACTCGAGCGCGCGGCGCATGATGAACGCGCTGGCCACCGGGTGACCGTCGTCGCTCAGCGCCACCGCGCCGGCCCGCTTGAGCGCCAGCGCCGGGGCGAGCTGCGCGCCCTGCTGCCCCACGGTCAGCGCGCCGATCGGGTGCACGCGGCAGTGCGCCACCGTCGCCGCCCGCTCGCGCACCCACTCGATCTGCACCGCCTGGTCGAGCACCGGGTTGGTGTTGGGCATGCAGCAGACGGCGGTGAAGCCGCCGGCCGCCGCGGCACGCGTGCCGGTGACGATGGTCTCCTGCACGGCGCCGCCCGGCTCGCGCAGGTGGACGTGCAGGTCCACCAGCCCGGGGGCCAGCAGCAGCCCGTCGGCGTCAATGACGCTGCCGGCCTCGCGCAGGCCCGGCTCCTCGACGATGCGGCCCTCGCGCAGCCCGAGGTCCACGCGCGCCCCGGTGCGCCAGTGGCGCGCGCCGCGGATCAGGGTGACCGGTCTCATGTCGTCGCCTCCCCCGCCCGGCCCGCCCGGGCGGCGCGTCGCGCCGCCGCGCAGCGCGCCAGCACCGCGCAGCGCAGGGCCACGCCGTTGCCGACCTGGTCGAGGATCACCGAGCGCTCGCTGTCGGCCACCTCGGGAGCCACCTCGATGCCGCGATTGAGCGGCCCCGGGTGGAGCACGACGGCGTCGCGCGCCAGCAGCCGCACGCGCTCGGGCGTCAGCCCCCAGACCCGCGAGAACTCCCCGAGCGCCGGCAGCAGCCCGCCGTCCATGCGCTCGCGCTGCAGGCGCAGCGCCATCACCGCGTCGGCCCCCTCCATGGCCTCCTCCACCGTCGCCGCCACCGTGCAGCCCAGCGTCTCGACCGCGGCCGGCAGCAGAGTGCGCGGCCCGGCGACCGTGACCTCCGCCCCCAGGGCGCGCAGACCGAAGATGGCGCTGCGCGCCACCCGCGAGTGGGCGATGTCGCCGACGATCGCCAGCCGGCGGCCGGCGAAGCGGCCCTGCCAGGCGTCGCGCAGGGTCATGAGGTCGAGCAGGCCCTGCGTGGGGTGCTCGTGGCGGCCGTCGCCGGCGTTGACCACGCTCACGTCGAGGTGGCGGGCCAGGAAGTAGGGCGCGCCCGAGGCGATGTGCCGCACCACCACGACGTCCACGCCCATCGCCCGCACGTTCTGCACCGTGTCGAACAGGGTCTCGCCCTTGCTGACCGCCGAGCCGGCGGTGGTCAGCGTGGTGACGGTGGCGCCGAGGTGCCGCGCCGCGAGTCCTCGCCCACCCGCATGCCGATGCCTGCGTTGAGCCGGATGAACTCTACCGCTTTC
>CAYNPF010000024.1:0-7786 GCA_964398895.1 uncultured bacterium | reverse complement strand
GCGGGTGCGGGTCGAGTCCTCGAAGAAGCCGAGCAGCACGGTGACGCCGCGCAGGTCGTCGAAGGGCGGCCCCGGCGCCTCGCCGCGCGCCCCGCGGGCCAGCCGTTCGCGATGGACCTCGGCGGCATCCAGCAGGGCGAGGATCTCGTCGCGCCCCAGGCCCTCGAGCCCGAGCAGGTGACGGCGGTCGAGGTGGAGCGGCAGACCGGGGGGCGGCGCCTCGGCGACGGCCGGCGGGAAAAGAGAGAGCCCCGCGCCGGAAGGCGCCGGGCCGTGCGGGTCGTTCGACATGGTCCCCTCCTTGGCCACCTCACCGGGCGGCATTAAAGGATCCGACGGACTGCGGACGGTCGGGATACTAGCCAACCGCGGGCGCCGGGGCAAGAACGAGTTCGCCCGCGGCGGAGGGCCGCGGGCGAGGCCGGGACGGTCGCCGGGACGGTCCGGCTACTCCTCCATCTCCTTGATCACCACGCTGTCCACGCCGTCAATCTCGGCGAGCTTCACGCCGATGACCTCGCGCTTCGAGGTCGGCACGTTCTTGCCGACGAAGTCGGCGCGGATGGGCAGCTCGCGGTGCCCGCGGTCAATGACCACCGCGAGCTGGATGGCGCGGGGACGGCCGAAGTCAATGAGCGCGTCCATGGCCGCGCGCACCGTGCGCCCGGTGTAGAGCACGTCGTCCACCAGGACGACCACCTTGTTGTTGATGTCCACCGGGATCTCGCTGGCCGCCACCACCGGCTGCTGGGAGACGGTCGAGAGGTCGTCGCGGTACAGGGTGATGTCGAGGCTGCCCTCGGCCGGCGCCTGGCCCTCGAACTCCACGATCTTGGCGGCCATGCGGACCGCCAGCGGCACGCCGCGGCGGCGGATGCCCACCAGGACCAGGTCCTCGACGCCCTTGTTGCGCTCGACGATCTCGTGCGCGATGCGGGTCACGATGCGCCGCAGACCATCAGCGTCAATGATCTCGGCCTTCTCCCTGAGCGTCATGGTCCCTCCCGGAGACGGATGGCGAGCCCGTCGGCGTGCCTCGCCAGCGGCCGACAGACCATAGCGGCCCCCGTCGGCGCGCACAAGCCCGGGGCCGGCCGAGCCGGTCAGCGGCGCCCGGCGATGCCCACCGGCACGAGCGGCACCGTGACGCCGGCCACCGTCTCGCCCCGGCGGTTCCAGGCGAGGAACAGGCCGGCGGTGTGGCCGCGGAAGTTCAGCAGGCCCGGGTAGACGTTCACCTTGGTCCGGTAGCGCGAGGTCTTCGCCCCGGTCACCGAGAAGAGCAGCGAGCCGTGGCGGTCGTAGAAGAAGCCGTACGACGGCACCAGGTCGGCGGTCTGCGCGTTGTCGCCGATCTCCTGCAGCGCCTTGGCCTGGAAACCCGCGCCAAGGGAGAACGCCGAGCCGTCGGGCCGCGCGTAGGACAGGCCACCCTCGCCGTGGTTGCCGAAGTAGTAGAAGAAGCTCCAGCGCTTGCTGCGCGGCAGGGCCACCTTGATCGAGTAGTTCTGGCCCTGGTTCTCGAGCGCGCCGGTGCTCGGGTCGATCGCCGGCTGGCTCGACCAGTCGCGCATCTGCAGCCGCCGGCTGAAGAAGCCGCACACGCCCTCGTGGCTGAACAGCAGGATCGAGGCGGGATCGAAGACGTAGAGGTCGGTGAGCGCATCGGTCGTCGGCCCCGGCCGGCGGTCGTTTTCCACCACCTCGTTGAGCAGGTGGTAGACCGCCATGGTGCCGACGGCGCAGGCCTGCGGGTGGGCGATGGCGTGCTGCGCGTACCACTCGCGCACCATCACGTAGGTCATGCCGCCGCCGATCAGGTGCAGCGTGTAGTTGGGCCAGTACTGGGCGTCGCGTTTGTTGGCGCTGAACGGCAGCACCTCGCGCTCGATCCAGTCCCACCAGCCGCCCACCTCGATGGCGCGGGCCGGGTGCTCGAGGTCGGCCCACACGCGGTTCCAGCCGCGCCGCCAGTGCACGTCGTCGAGCCGGTTGCTGCGGCTGTCGAACTGCATGATGCCGAAGCCACCGTCCACGATCAGGCGCAGCGGGTGGGTCATGGCGTCGCTGCCGTAGGGCAGGCCCTTGTAGAACCAGTGCCCGGGCCCGGGTTCGATCGCGCCGACCGGGGCCGAAACCGCCGGCGCAGCCCCCAGGGTGCCACCGGGGGTCTGGGCGCGCGCCGCGGGGGCGGCAGCGGTCGTGTCGGCGCTCGCCGTGTCAGGGGGCGCCTGTGCGCGGGCTGCCGGCGCCGAAGTCAGCAGCGCCAGCAGGGCGACGGCGAACCCGGTTCCGCTCCTCACGACCTCCCCCACGTCCGTCCGGGCCGTGGGCCCGCGGGAGCGGAACCGGCGCCGGAACGGCTAGAAGCGATAGGTGATCCCGACGGTGCCGCGCTCCATCCAGATGGGATCGGCCTCGCCACCGCTCGAGAGCCCGTCCGCATCGTCCGAGGGGAAGGCAACGAAGGCGACGAAGTCGGCGCGCAGCACCCAGTTCGGCGTGAGACGGTACCCGGTGCCGACGCCGAAGTCGAGCGCGAAGGCCGTCTGCGACTCGTCGAGCACGGGCAGACGCTTCTCGTCGTCGTCCGAGAGGAAGGTGATGCCGCCCACGCCGGCCACGGCGTACGGCATCCACGGCTGGTCCTTCAGCGGCCAGGTGGCGCGGGCGTTGGCCATGTAGGTCATGAAGTCCGGGCTCTTCCGCTTGGCGGTGACCCCGGGGCTCAGGTCCACGTCCTTCTCGATCGGGCAGAAGTAGGAGAACTCCGCCTCGGCCGCCCAGATCGTGGTGAAGCGGTACGCGACCGCGCCGGTGATGGGGATGCCGACGTAGGTGTCGGGGATGGCGGTGTCGTTCTCGTTGAGGAAGTTGACGCCGCTCGAGAGCGAGACTTCGAGCGGGACCGTGGACTGCGCCACGGCCGCGGTGGCGCCCAGTGCCAGGAGGGCCACTGCCGCCAGCGTGATGAGGGTGGAACGGGCATGCATCTTCATCCTCCTTGGAATGTGGGGGTGCGCCGGGGCTCTCGGGCGCCCGCGGCGCGATCCCCGGGGGTTCAGTGCAGCACGGCGGGGGCACTGCCGCCGCCGGTCTCCTTCTTGAACAACAGGATCAGCGGCATGCAGCAGACGAAGAAGACGGCCATGAGCCGGAACGCATCCATGTAGCTGATCAGCCAGGCCTGGCCGGCGACGGTCATCTCCAGGGTCGCATGGGCCTGCATCTGCGCCTGCAGGTGGCTGAAGCCCTTGCTGACGAATCCGCCGGTGAAGGTCTGCAACCGTTCCTGCACCGCGGGGTCGTAGACCGAGACGTGCTCGAGCAGGCCGCCGCGGTTGCCCCAGTAGCGGCGCTGGATGAAGGCGGTGATGGCGGCGATGCCAAACGAGCCGCCGAGCTGCCGCATCATGTTCACCAGCCCCGAGCCCTGCGCGACCTCAGCGCCCTTGAGCCCGACCATGGCGAGCGTGATGGCCGGAAGGACCATCAGGGCGAGACCGACCCCGCGGAAGATGAGCGGCACGACGAAATCGCCGCGGCCCGACTGCAGCGTCGAGGACGACATCATCCAGAAGAAGACGGCCATCGCGGCGAAACCCAGCGCGGTTATGACCCGCTTGGAGACTCCGCGTTCCATGGCGATGCCGCCCGCCAGCATCGTGACGGTCATCGTGAGACCGTCCACGAGCTGCATCTGACCGGTCTGGGTGGCGGTCTGCCCCAGCAGTCCCTGCAGGAAGACCGGGAAGAGGAAGAGCGAGGCGTTCAGGCCGAAACCGGTGACCAGTGACAGGAAGGTCCCCACCGCCAGCGGCTGGTGCCGCAGCACGCGCAGGTCCACGACCGGGTGGTCCGTGGCCAGCTCGCGCCAGACGAAGGCGACCAGCGCGACCGCCGAGATCACGGTGAGCCGGACGATGAGCCGGGACGAGAACCAGTCCTCGGCCTGCCCGCGTTCCAACACGGTCTGCATCGCGCCCAGGCAGATGGTCAACAGGCCGATACCCCAGCCGTCCACCCTCTGCGCCTTCATCCCGTGCGCGGGCTCGTAAAGGTAGTGCCACGCCATGTAGGCGGCCGCGACACCGAACGGCACGTTCATGAAGTAGATCCACGGCCAGGTCAGGTTGTCGGTGAGCCAGCCGCCGATGAGCGGCCCGACCGAGGGCGCCAGGGTCGCGGCCATGCCGAACAGGCTCATCGCCACCGGCAGCTCGCGGGCCGGGAAGGCCAGCACCAGCACCTCGAGGGCAATGGTGAGCAGCGCCCCACCACCGATGCCCTGCAACACCCGGAAGGTGACCAGCTCCCAGATGTTGGTCGAGATCCCGCACAGGAACGAGGCCACGGTGAAGAGCACGATCGAGCCGACGAAGTAGTTGCGACGGCCGAAGAACGCCGACAGCCAGCCGGCCATCGGGATGACGATCACGTTGGCCACGATGTAGGCGGTCACCACCCAGTTGATCTCGTCCAACGTGGCGCCCAGATTGCCCATCATCTGGGTGAGCGCGACGTTGACGATGGTCATGTTGAGCAGCTCGAGCACCACCGCCAGCAGCACGGTGACCGTGACCATCCACTTGTGGGCGCCGAGTCCGTCCATGATCCGCTCAGTCGAGCTGGACGGTGGCCTTGACGCTCATCCCGGCGCGCAGCGGATGCGCCGCGTCGGGCGAGTCGGTCAGGACGATCTTGACCGGCACGCGCTGCGTGATCTTGGTGAAGTTGCCGGTGGCATTGTCAGGCGGCAGCAGCGCGAACTTGGCGCCGGTGGCGGCGGCGAGTGACTCGATCCGCCCGTGCAGCTCGAAGCCGGGATAGGCGTCCACCTCGATCGCCACCGTCTGGCCGACCCGCATGCGCTGGAGCTGCGTCTCCTTGAAGTTGGCCACCACCCAGAAGTCCGGACTCTCGACCAGCGCCAGCAGCGGCTGCCCCGGCTGGACGAGCTGCCCCTTCTCCACGCTCTTGCGCGACACCACGCCGGCCGCCGGCGCAGTGATCGTCGCGTAGGAGAGCTGCAGCCGGGCTGCGTCGAGGCCGGCCTCGGCCTGCCCGACGCCGGCGGCGGCGGCGTCCACCTGTCCGCGCGCCGCCTGGAGCTGGGCCTCGGCGGCCTGCGCGGCGGAGCGCGCCGCGTCGTACTGCTGCTGACTCAGCTCGCCCTTCTGCCGCAGCGGCGTGTAGCGGGCAAGGTCGTCCCCGGCGCGGTCGCGTGCCACGCGCGCCACCTCGACGTTCGAGCGGGCCGCCGCCAGCGAGGCGCGCCCCTGCGCCACGGCGGCCTCGGCCAGCGCGAGGCGCGAGCGGAGATCGCGCTCGTCAATGCGCACGAGCACCGCGCCGGAATCCACCCGCTGGTTGTCCCGCACGCACACGTCGGCGACGTAGCCCTGCACGCGGGTCAGCACCGGGTTCACGTGCGCCTCGATCTGGGCGTTGTCGGTCTCGGCGTGGTGACGATAGAAGCCGATCGTTCGCACCGCGTAGACCAGTCCGGCCACGACCACGACGGCGGCGATCCCGATCGTGATCCAGCGCTTCGCCCCCGACGGGCGGGCGACGGGTTCGGCCACGGGCCCGGTCTCCGCCGGGGCCCCCTCCCAGTCCACCTGGACCTTCGACTCGTTGCTCACATGTTCCTCCCCGGTTCAACGCCCCGTTCGGGGACCAGTTCCATGACGCGGCCCGTCGCCCGCGCCAACTCGTGCCAGGTCTGCGCCTCGTCCGCCAGCGCGCCGACGTGCGCCTGCCGGGCGGCCGAGAGCGTGTTCTGCGCGTTGTCCACCTCGACGCTCGTGGACACGCCGTGGGCGAAGCGGTCGGTGGCCACCGCCAGCTCCTGCTCGGCCAGCCCGAGGCTCTGCGTCGCCAGCACGACCCGGCCCGCCGCGCTCTCGTGGGCGGTGAGCGTGCGCCGCACGTCCTCCTCCACCTGTCGGGCAGCCTCGTCGCGCGCGAGCGCCGCCTGTCGCGCCCGCGCCCGGGCCGCGGCCATCGCGGCCGCCGTCCGTCCACCGTTGAAGATGGGCACGCTCACCGCCGCGAAGACCGAGTGGACCTCGTCCAGCTCGTCGAGGTGGCTGCCGTCACTGCCGACCTTCGCCTGCAGGCCCAGCGTGGGCAGGTACTCCGCCGACACCGCCGACACCGCCAGCTCCGCCGCCCGCACCGCCGCGTCGGCCGCCGCCAGCTCGGGCCGGTCCCGCCGCGCGGCGGCCAGCGCCCCTTCGAGCGTCGGCGCATCGCGCTGCGGGCCAGCCAACGAGTCGGTCAGTAGCACCTCCTGGCTGAGATCGGCACCGATGACCCGGAGCAACGCGAGGCGCACTTGGTCACGCTGCGATCGGGCCGTGAGCAGATTCTGTTCCTCGCGGGTGAGCTGCACCTCGGCGCGCAGGCTGTCGAGCCGCGTGGCCACACCGGCCTGCCACTGGTCGCTCGCCAGGTCGCGCAGCCGCGCGAACAGCTCGACCGTGGCCGCGCAGGCGCCCACCGCCGCGTCGGCGCGCTGCACCTGCACGTAGAGCTGGGAGACCGCCGCCGCGACCTCGAACGAGATCCGCCGCTGCTCGGCCTCGCTCAACCTCACGCCCTGCTGCGCCGCGCGGTAGCGGCGCAGCGCGGCGACGTCCACGACGTTCATGGCCGCGCTGACGTGCGCGTCGTAGAGCCCGTAGGGACCGATGACCGGGCCGAGACCCGGCATCGAGAGCCCCATGGTGTTCAGGTTGAGCATGTTGCTGCCGGCGCTGGCCTGCGCGTCCACCTGCGGCAACAGCGCCGAGCGGACCTGCCCCTGCACCCCTTGCGCCTCCTGCACGCGCAGCGTTGCGAGCCGCGCGGCGGCGCCGTCGGACAGCGCCATGCGCACGGCGTCCGGCAGCGACAACCGCAGGGTTCCCGCTGCCGCGCGCCCCGGGGTCGCGCCGGCCATGAGAACCAGCAACACCGAACTCAACCCGATTACCATCCTGCCGACCTTCATCGTCGCCCCTCTCCCGATTCGTCCCGCAGCCACTCGGCCAGTCCCTCGGGAAGACCGACCAGGCTGATCGCCCGCCCCGTTCCCGTGGTGAGGAAGGCTACCATCTCGCCGTCGGCCCGCCACACCCAACTCAGGTCGAGGGTCAGGCCTCGACCGGCGGCCGCGCAGGCCTGGACCAGTGCCTCCAGCCGGGGCAACTGCTCGGCCGTGATCTCGCCGGCGAGCGCGTAGACGGAACCTGCCGCCGTGGTCCCCTTGTGGGTGATCCTGAGCACTGGGATCGCTCCTCCCGCCCCGATCTATATCAAGCCGGATGCCAGAGCGCCCGCGTTGCGGCCACGCGGGTTACGGGCGGTCGCGCCCGGGCGCAACTCGCCAGGAATGGTGATTCCGCAGGAATCGGCGAGACGGAAGCGGCCTCATGCGCTCCGGGGAGGGACGGCGCCGCGGTCTACCGCGGTGAGCGGTAGCGGTACTTGTCCACCTTGAGCAGGCGGATCTTGTTCTCGAGCGTGGCGGGCGGCATGCCCAGCTTCTGTGCCGCACCGCGGGGGCCGGAGACCCGCCCCTGGCACTCGGCCAGCGCCTCCTCGATGAGTTGCTTCTCGAAGCGGCGGACGCCCGAGCGCAGGTCCGCGCCCCCGCCGGCGTCCGCGGCAACCCAGCGCTTCGCGCCCGCTGCCGGCTCGGCACCGAAGGCGCGCTCGTCCAGCCGCAGCGGACCGCCGTCGGAGAGGATCATCGCGCGCTCGACGGCGTTCTCCAGCTCCCGCACGTTCCCGGGCCAGG
>CAYNPF010000023.1:0-17058 GCA_964398895.1 uncultured bacterium | reverse complement strand
ACCACCAAGCCGGTGAAGGGCACCGGCCTGGGCCTGCCCGTGGCCGACGGCATCGTCGCCCGCCATCACGGCCACATCGAGGTGGCGAGCGCCCCGGGGCAGGGCAGCACCTTCACCGTCTGGCTGCGGGCCGTGGCGCCGGAGGTGGCGTGCGCGACGAGCGCCAGCCCCGATCCCGTGCCGCACCTGCGCCTGCTGGTGGTGGACGACGAGGAGGCGGTGCTGCAGGTGCTGCGCGACCTGCTCGTGCTGCTCGGCCAGGAGGTCGAGACCGCACAGGGCGGCCAGGCCGGGCTCGAGCACTTCGCCGCCGGCGAGTTCGACGCCGTCTTCACCGACCTGGGCATGCCGGGCGTGAACGGCTGGGACCTGGTGCGCGCGATCCGGCAGCGCTCTCCCGGCACGCCGGTCGCGATCGTGACCGGCTGGGGCGTGCAGATTGACAGCCGCCTGCTGCTGGCCCGCGGCGCCGACTACGTGGTCCCCAAGCCGTTCTCGCTCGACGACATCGCCCAGGCGCTGCGGCACCTCGGCCGCCGGCTGTCGCGCGCCGCCTGAGCCGGCGTCACGGTCACGAAGAAGCCCGCCCGGGAGTGCCCGGGCGGGCTTTCGCGTGAAGAGGTCGCCGACGCTTCAGCGCGTGCTGCCGGGCAGGATCACGCCGGGGCCAGCCAGGGCCAGCGCCCGCGTGGCCAGCCGGTCGTAGCCGCCGTCGGGCACGCTCCGCCGGTCGAGACCCCGCACGCGGCCGGTGCGGTCCACCACGAACCACGCCGGGCTGGTGCGCTGCGTGGCGGGATCCACCGCGCCGAACTGGGCGGCGACGATGCCGCGCGGGTCGGCGACGACGATGTAGTCGAGCCCGAGCCGCCGCGCCAGGGCGGCGGTGGTCGCCGCGCTGCGGTCCAGCACGGCCACCGGGAGCACGCGGAAGTCGAGCAGGTGGTCGCGCTCGCTCTCCAGGGCGCGAAGTTGGGCCTCGTTCGGCGAGAAGACGAGCAGCACGTGGCCCTGCGCGCGCAGGTCGCGCAGCCGCTGGGGCCGCGATCCCGGGCCCTCCCAGCTCACGTCTGGTGCCGGGTCGCCGATCGTCACCACGGTGGGGATGGGCTCGGACGGCGAGGGCGAGAAGCCAGGGGTCTGGCCCGCGGGGTCGAGCCGGACGGGCAGGTGGACCATGGGCGTGGCGGCGGCCAGGATGAAGCAGGTCGCGGCGACGACGCTGGGGGTGGACCGCAAAGGGGACCTCCGGGGGTCGGAAGGGTTGCGTGCGGGATGGATGACAGACCGTCACTGGTCATCGGCAGGAAGGCGCACGAGCTTGAGCCCGTGCGCCTTCGGTCATCCGGTCGGCAACCGGCCCCGGGGGCCACCCCCCGGATTCAGGGCAACTGGGTCACCGCGCTCTCCACCAGCCCCAGCATCTCGTCGAAGGGCAGCGCCTGGCCCAGCAGCGCCATGCGCACGATGCCCTGCCGGTTGATCAGCACGAAGCCCGGACGGATCAGGCCGGCGCGGGTGTCGCGCAGGCCGTAGAGCTGGGAGACCTCGCCGGTGACGTCGGCGAGCAGGACGAAGGGGATCTGGTGCCGGGTCGCGAACGACTCCAGCGTGTGCGCCTTGTCGCCGCAGATGCCGTAGGGCTTGACCCCGAGCTTGCGCAGCCGGGGCTCGATCTCCCGCAGCGGCGCCAGCTCAATGCGACGGTCGGCGAAGACCAGGAGCAGCCAGTAGCCCTTGAGCCTCGCCAGCCGCACCGGACGGCCCGTCGAGCCGTCCAGCTCGAAGTCCGGCGCGGTCTCGCCGACGTAGACCTGGCTGACGACGCCCGACGGCACCGGCATGGGCGAGATCGGCGTCCGTGCGTCGGTCGTCGGCAACGGCCGCCCGGCGGCGCGGGGCGTCTGATCGGCGCGGGCGACTCCCGCCGCCAGCAACACGCACAGCACGAAGAGCACGCGTCTCATGGCTGCACCTCCCGGTTCGAGGACGAGTCGCAGCAGGTATCGGGTGCCGAGGAAGAGATCCGCCGCGTGGACGCGACCGCGTCGCGCACGGCGAGCAGGTTGGCGGGCGGGGTGGCCGGACGGATCGAGCAGCCGGGCGCGACCAGCCAGCCGCGACCACCGGTGGCGCGAAGCCCGGCCTCGTACTCGGCGCGCACCGCCGCCGGCTCACCCGTGAGCAGGGCGCCCTCCTGCGAGATGCCGCCCATCACCGGGGCGTGCAGACGGGCGCGGCCCTCGGCCAGCGTCGGGTTGGTCGGATCGGTGGCCGCCCACGAGAAGGCGGCCACCGGGTAGTCGGCCAGCTCGAAGAGCAGGTTGCGGCGGCCGCAGACGTGCAGCACGTTGAACGGGGCGCCGGCCGCGGCGGCCAGCACGCGCAGGTCCCGGGGGCGCGACCACTCGCGGTGCAGCGCGGGCGTGAGCAGGTCGGCCGAGGCCCAGTCCACGGTCGCGAAGTAGATGCCGTCGGCCCCGGCGCGGATCACCTCGCGCACGAAGGGCACGAACGTCTCGGTGACCGCCTCGAGCGCGCCGCGCACGTGGTCGGGGTGCGACTCGAGGTGGGCGCGCAGATCCTCGGGCTTCTCCACCATCTCGCCCAGCACGGCCAGCGGCGTGAAGACGGTCTCGATGAGCGGGACGTCGGCGGGCAGGGCGCTGCGCAGGAGCCGCACGGCCTCGATCTGCTCGCCGAGCGCGCCGGCGTCGGGTGGCTGCGGGGTGATCCGCGCCCAGTCGTCGGCGGCGTGGATCGGCCAGGCCTCGAGCCGCGGCTTCACGTCCGGCACGCCGGGGTAGCGGTAGCGCACTCCCCAGGGCTCGACGTGGTAGTGCTTCCGCGGGTTGAGCTTGATCCAGTCCCAGCCGTAGCGCTGCCAGGCCTCGAGCGTGGCCACGACCAGATCCGCCGCCGTGCTCTCGCGGTGGTAGAAGTGCCCCCAGAACGACACCGGGGGGCGGTCCACGTCGCGTCCCGCCAGGGCGGCCCACACCCGTTCCCGTGCAGTCATCGCACCTCCGCCGGATCCAGCAGCCGTCCATGCACGACTGTAGCCCCGTCGTCGGGGCGGTACAAGACTCGCCGCGTTGCGCGGCGCGCCGCCCGCGGCTAGCGTGGCGCCATGCGGGAGATGCGAGGGCCGAGGCGCAGCGGGCGCGGGACGACGGTGGCACGGTCGGCGGTTGTCGTCCTGCTGCTCGCGGCGACGGGTTGTGCCCGGCACGAACGCCCGATCGTCGCGGGGCGGCGGTCGTGGCTGCTGGCGGTGCTGGTGTACGCCGACACCGCGCGGGTCGCCCGCCTGAGCGTGCCGCCGCCCGCGGCCCGCGTCTGGCTGGCACGCGTCACGCCGGCGCGCGTGGCGCTCGAGGTGCCCGCGCCGCTCGACCTGTCGTCCGACAGCCTGCCCGCGCCGCCGGACGAGGGCCCGGCGCTCGAGGTGGACCCGGGACTCAAGCCGCCGGTGCTGCGCACGCCGGGGCACCTGGTGCTGCCGCTCGGACCGCACTCCACCGGCTGGGTGGACCTCGACGTCCGCGTGGACGAGGACGGCGCGGTGAGCGACGCATTGTGGGTCTCGGGCGGCACCGATACGGCGCTGGTCGGGGCCGCGCGACACTGCGCGTTGTCCATGAGCTTCTATCCCGCGCTGCGCGGTGGGCGCCCCGTGCCGGTCTGGTGCCGGCAGCGCTTCGACCTGCGCGCACCGGTTCCGACGGAGCGCGCCGGATCGCCCGCCGGGCGTTGACCCCCCTCGCGGGGCGGTGTAGCGTCCCGCGCCGTATGTCCGCTCCCGTTCGTGACCTGGCGGCCCTTGGGGCCATCGTGCGGCGTTTCGCCGGCCGCCGCGTCGCCGTGCTCGGCGACTGCATGGTGGATCGCTACCTCTGGGGCCGCGTCGAGCGCATCTCGCCCGAGGCGCCGGTGCCGGTGGTCGAGGTCGAGCGCGAGAGCGACACGCTGGGCGGTGCCGGGAACGTCGCTGCCAACCTGCGCGCGCTCGGCGGCGAGCCCGTCCTGCTCGGCGTGCTCGGCGAGGACACCGACGGTCACCGGCTGCGCGAGGCGCTGGCCGCGCACGGGGTCGGGCTGGACGGGCTGGTGAGCGATCCCGATCGGCCGACCACGGTCAAGACCCGCGTCGTGGCCCATGCCCAGCAGGTGGTGCGCGTGGACCGCGAATCGCGGGCCGACGTGGACGGCGCGGCGCTGGCCGAATTGCGGGCGGCGATCGCCCGCGAGTTGCCGAGCTGCGCCGGGCTGGTGGTGAGCGACTACGGCAAGGGCGTGGTGCACCCGGGCACGCTGGGGCCCGCGCTGGAGGCGGCGCGCGCCGCCGGCATCCCGGTGGGCGTGGATCCCAAGGAGAGCCACATTGACGCCTACCACGGCGTGAGCATCCTGACGCCCAACCAGTACGAGGCCGGCTGGGCGCAGGGGCGCCGCGTGACCGACGAGGCCAGCCTGATGGAGGTGGGCTGGGGGCTGCAGCAGCGGTTGGACGCGGCCGCGGTGCTGGTGACGCGGGGCGCCGGCGGCATGAGCCTCTTCGAGCGCGGCGGTCGCTACACCCACCTGCCCACGGTGGCCCGCGAGGTCTACGACGTCACCGGCGCGGGCGACACCGTCGTGAGCGTGGTGGCGCTGGCGCTGGCGGCCGGAGCCGACTTCCCCTCGGCCTGCCTGCTCGCCAACCACGCGGCTGGAATCGTCATCCGCGAAGTGGGTACCGCCACCTGCTCGTGCGAGCAGTTGCTGGAGTCCCTGGCGGAGAACGGCGCGTGAGCATGCCCGCCGCCGACGCGCTGAGCCCGGAAGCCCGGGGCCGGCTGGACGGCTGGTGCACGGCGGGGGAGAGGATCGTCTTCACCAACGGTGTCTTCGACCTGCTGCACCGCGGGCACGTCGAGTACCTCGCCGACGCCCGGGCACTGGGCGACCGGCTGGTGGTCGGCCTGAACTCGGATGCCTCGGTGCGACGCCTCAAGGGCCCGACGCGGCCGCTGGTGGCGGCCGCCGACCGGGCGGCGGTGCTGCGGGCCCTGGCCTGCGTGGACCTGGTGGTCGAGTTCGACGAGGACACCCCCGAGCGGCTCATCCGCGCGATCGGCCCCGACGTGCTGGTGAAGGGGGGCGACTGGGCGGTGGAACGCATCGTCGGCCGGGAGTTCGTGGAGGCCCGCGGGGGCCGGGTGCTCAGCATCCCCGTGCGCGAGGGGTTCAGCACCTCGGCCCTGGTCCAGCGCATCCGCGAGGGACGCAGCGCGCTGTAGGTCGGACCGTTCCCGGAGCCGCCGCGCTCCCGCCGGGCCCGGGGAGCCGCTCCGGTGGAATCGGCTTGCCTCATGACCCGCGGCTCGCTTAGGGTATTCCGTCCGTTTTCCTGTTCACCATCCCACGAGTCGTGGCCCGGCCGCGCGTCCAGCGGGCCGGTCCCATGGGAGACGCCATGAATCTCCACGAATACCAGGCCAAGGAGCTGTTCGCCCGCTACGGACTGCCCGTGCTGCCCGGGCAGGTGGCGCACACCCCCGAGGAGGCGGGCGATATCGCGGCCTCCCTTGGCGGCATGGTGGTCATCAAGGCGCAGGTGCTGGTGGGCGGCCGCGGCAAGGCCGGGGGCGTGAAGCTGGCGCACTCGCCCGAGGAGGCGCGGGAGAAGGCGCGCGACATCCTCGCCCTCACCATCAAGGGTCTGCCGGTGCGGAAGGTGCTGGTGGCGAAGGCGGCCGACATCGCCCGCGAGCTCTACCTGTCCCTCCTGCTCGACCGCAGCCGCAAGCTGCCGCTGGTCATGCTCTCGGCCGAGGGCGGCGTGGACATCGAGGAGGTCGCCCGCACCCGGCCCGAGCGGATCATCAAGTGGCCGGTGCCGCTGGACGGCCCACGGCCCTACCAGGCGCGGGCGCTGTTCCAGCCGCTGCTGCACGACGGCAAGCTGGTGCAGCAGGCGGCCGACGTGCTGCTCAAGCTGTGGCGGGTCTGGTCGGAGGGCGACTGCCAGCTCGCCGAGATCAACCCGCTGGCGGTCACCCCGGAGGGCCGGGTGATCGCGCTCGATGCCAAGGTCTCGCTCGACGACAACGCCGACATTCGCCACCGCGACTGGGAGAACTGGCGCGATCCGGGCGAGGAGACGCCGGGGCAGCGACTGGCGCGGGAGAAGGGCCTGTCCTATGTGAAGCTGGACGGCGACATCGGCTGCGTGGTGAACGGCGCCGGCCTGGCCATGGCGACGATGGACCTGATCAAGCACTACGGCGGCGAGCCCGCGAACTTCCTCGACATCGGCGGCTCGTCCAGCCCCGAGAAGGTGACGGCGGCGCTGCGCATCATCACCGGCGAGCCGGCTCGCGGCGGCGCGGCGGAGCCGGGCGCACCGGTGCGTCCCGCGGTGCGGGCCATCCTGTTCAACATCTTCGGCGGCATCACCCGCTGCGACGACGTGGCCAACGGCATCGTGCGCTCGCTGGAGGAGAACCCGCTGAACGTGCCCCTGGTCATCCGGTTGACCGGAACCAACGAGGAGGCGGCCCGGCGGATCCTCGCCGAGCACGGGCTGTCGGCCACGACGAGCATGGACGAGGGCGTGCGCACCGTGATCGCCCGGGCGCAGGAGGTGACGGCGTGAGCATCCTGGCGGACAAGAGCACCCGGCTCGTCGTGCAGGGCATCACCGGTCGCGACGGAGCGTTCCACACCCGGCAGATGCTGGACTACGGGACCAAGGTGGTGGCGGGGGTGACCCCGGGCAAAGCGGGCGAGACCGTGCACGGCGTGCCGGTGTTCGACAGTGTGGCCGAGGCGGTCGCCGCCACGCGGGCCAACGCCTCGGTGATCTACGTGCCGTCGGCCTTCGCCGCCGACGCCATCCACGAGGCCGCCGACGCCGGCATCGGGCTGATCGTCTGCATCACCGAGGGCCTGCCGGTGCGGGACGCCCTGGAGGCCTGGCACTACGTGGCCGCCATGCGCGAGCGGAACGCCCAGGAAAAGGGCGGAACCGTCGCCGGCCGGCCGCGCCTGCTCGGCCCCAACTGCCCCGGCCTCATCAGCCCCGGGCAGTGCAAGGTCGGCATCCTGCCGGGACGCATCACCAGACCCGGCCCGGTGGGCGTGGTCTCGCGCAGCGGGACGCTCACCTACGAGGTCGTCCAGCAGCTCACCCAGGCCGGCCTGGGCCAGACCACCTGCCTGGGCATCGGCGGCGACCCGATCATCGGCACCACCTTCATTGACGCCCTGACCCTGTTCGAGGCCGACCCGAAGACCGAGGCCATCGTGCTGATCGGCGAGATCGGCGGCACGGACGAGGAGGAGGCGGCCCAGTTCATCCGGCGGCGGGTGAAGAAGCCGGTCGTCGCCTTCATCGCCGGGCAGACGGCCCCTCCGGGCAAGCGGATGGGACACGCCGGCGCCATCATCGCCGGCGGCACCGGGACGGCGGCCGAGAAGATGGCGGCTTTCGAGGCGGCGGGCGTGCCGGTGGCGCGCATCCCGTCCGAGATCCCGAGCCTCATCGCCGAGGCTCTGGGACGGCGCCGCGGCTACGGCCGCCGGGCCCGGTCGGCGCCGAAGAAGGCGAAGTCGGTGCGTCGGGCGAAGCCGGCGCCGAAGAAGGCGAAGTCGGTGCGCCGGGCGAAGCCGGCACGCAAGTCGGGTCGGGCGAACCGCTCGCGCTGATCCGTGCAGACCCAGGCCCCCGGGGCCCGTTGCGCCCCGGGTGGACAAGGAGCATCCCGTGGCGCTTCAGCGCACGTTGTTCATCGTCAAACCGGACGCGGTGCGGCGGAACCTCATCGGCCGCATCCTCGCGCACGTCGAGGGGCAGGACTTCCGCATAGTCGAGGCGCGACTGGCCCGGCTCACGCGGGAGGAGGCTCAGACCTTCTACGCTGAGCACAAGGGCAAGCCGTTCTTCGACTCGCTGGTCGAGTACATGACCTCCGGACCGGTGGTCCTCGTCTGCCTCGAGCGGGAGGACGCGGTGGCTGAGTTGCGCCGCGTCGTGGGGGCGACCGACCCGGCCCAGGCCGCTCCGGGCACGGTCCGGCAGATCTTCGGCGAGACGAAGCAGCACAACTCCGTCCATGCCTCCGACAGCCCCGCCAGCTCGGAGCGCGAGGTGAAGTTCTTCTTCGGGGTGGCGGCGCTCGCTCGCTGAGCGCCGCACCTTGCCCGGGGTTGGGATCGCAAGCGACGGTTCTGCAACGGATTGGCTCCCCGCGAGAGCCGGGTGGACGTGGCTCTCGCGGCTGTGCTAACGTGCCATCGCATCGCGTCCCGCCTCGGCGGGCTTATTTTGTATGTCCAGATTTGCCATAGACCTCGGCTCGCTGCGCCAGGGGCTGACCCGGTTCGAGCTGGAGGTCGAAGCCCAGGAACTCGACCTGCCCGAAGATGGCTGGGTGGGCCCGATCCGGGGGGCATTCGATGTCGAGAAGACCGGTGAGAGCGTCTCGGTCCGGGGCGCCGTCACCGCGACTGCGCGGCTCGAGTGTGTACGTTGTCTCGCGGCCTTTGATCGGTCGGTCCGGGGACCCCTGGAGGTCTTCGCGGAACGGGCCGGTGGCGGTCGTTCGCGGGACGAGGCCGATCTCGAACGCGATGCGTACATGAGGTTTCACGACGGGCGGCAGCTCGACCTGGCCGAGGAGGCGCGGGAGGTGCTGCTGCTGGAGCTGCCGATGGTTCCCCACTGCCGGGAGGACTGTCGGGGGCTGTGTCCGAAGTGCGGCGCCGATCGCAACGCGGGCCCCTGCGGGTGCCCGGACGAGTAGGCCGGGTCGCGGCGCCCGGAACGAGGAGGTAGGTCAGCATGGCGGTACCCAAGCGGAGACATTCCAGCACCCGCGGCAAGAAGCGCCGCACGCACTGGAAGCTCAAGCAGCCGGGGCTCCATCCCTGCAGCCACTGCAGCACGCTCAAGCAGCCGCACCGGATCTGCCCGAATTGCGGCTTCTACGACGGCGAAGAGATCGTTCCGCCGCGCGAGGACTAGGGTTCCCTCCGAGTCCCGCATGATGGCCTCGGTGCCCCACATCGGAATCGACGCCATGGGAGGCGACCACGGCCCCGGAGCCGTGGCCGATGGCCTCGTGCTGGCCCAGCGCGCGATGCCCGGCCGCTTCCGCGTCACCCTGGTCGGTGACGCGGCGGAGATCCGTGCCGCCCTGCGCCGCGCCCGCACCGAGGAGGGCGAGGCGGTGCAGGTCGTGCACGCCGCCGAACGCATCGAGATGTCCGAGAAGGCCGCGGTGGCCGCCCGGCGCAAGAGCGGCTCCTCGCTCGGCGTCCTGATGCAACTCCACAAGGAGGGCCGGGTGGACGCCATCTTCAGCGCCGGCAGCACCGGCGCGGTGGTCGCCACCGCCCTGCTCGGGCTCGGTCGCCTCGAGGGCGTCTCGCGACCGGCACTCGCCATGTTCATGCCCAATTCGGGCGGCGGCACGGTGGTGCTGGACGTGGGCGCCAACGCGGACTGCAAGCCCGCGTGGCTCGTGCAGTTCGCGCACATGGGCTCGGTCTACGCCCGCTACCTGCTGGGCCGCGAGCAGCCGCGTGTCGGACTGCTGTCCATCGGCGAGGAGGACACCAAGGGCAACGCGCTCGTGCTCGAGACGCTGCCCCTGCTGCGCCGCTCCCGCCACCTGCACTGCGTCGGCAACGTCGAGGGTCGCGACATCGCCCGGGGGACGTGCGACGTCATCGTGACCGACGGCTTCACCGGCAACGTGATGCTCAAGACGGCCGAGGGCGTGGCCAGCATGCTGGGCCACATGGTGAAGGACAAGATCCGGCGAGGGTTGCTCGCGCCGATCGGGGCGCTGCTGCTGCTGCCCACGCTGCGCCGGATCCGGGCCGAGGTGGACTGGGAGGAGTATGGCGCGCTGCCGCTGCTGGGCGTGAACGGGGTCTGCTTCGTGGGGCACGGGGCGAGCGGGCCGCGGGCCTTCCGCAGCGCCATCCGCACGCTGAGCCGTTTCGTCGAGCAGCGCGTCAACGAGCACATCCGAGAGGAGATCGAGGCGGACCATGAGCCGACAGCCTGAGGCGCTCCGCGGAGCGACGATCGTGGGCACGGGTCGGTACGTGCCCGAGCGGGTGCTGACGAACGCGGAGCTGGAGCGCATGGTGGACACCAGCGACGCCTGGATCGTCGAGCGCACGGGCATCCGCGAGCGGCACATCGCGGCCCCGGGGCAGGCCAGCTCGGACCTCGCGGTCATCGCCGCCCAGCGGGCGCTGGAGATGGCGAACCTGACTCCGCAGGACGTGGACCAGCTCATCGTCGCCACGACCACGCCGGACCGCTTCCTGCCCTCGTGCGCGTGCACGCTGCAGGCCAAGCTGGGCGCGAATCGTGCCGCGGCCTACGACATCTTCGCCGCCTGCAGCGGTTTCATCTTCGGCCTCGGCCTCTCCCGCTCGCAGATCGGTGCCGGCCTGGCCGACACCATCCTGCTGGTCGGGGTCGAGGAGCTGTCGCGCATCACCGACTACGAGGACCGCAACACCTGCGTGCTGTTCGGCGACGGCGCCGGCGCCGCGGTCGTGCGTCCCTGCGAGCCCGGCGAGGGCGTGCTCTCGGTCTCCATCCACAGCGACGGCACCCAGGGCGACATCCTCGAGGTGCCGGCGGGCGGCTCGCGCGCCCCGGCGACGGCCGAGACGGTGGCGCGGCGCGACCACTTCGTGAAGATGCGCGGGCGCGAGTTGTTCAAGCTGGCGGTGCGCGGCATGGAGGAGAGCATGCTCGCGGCGCTGGCGAAGGCCGGCCTTGCGACCTCCGACCTCGAGCTGATCGTCCCGCACCAGGCCAACCAGCGCATCATCGAGGCCACGCGCGAGCGCCTCGGCCTCGCGCCGGAGAAGGTCGTCGTCAACATCGATCGCTACGGGAACACCTCGTCGGCCTCGATCCCGATGTCGCTCGACGAGCTGGTGCGCGGCGGGCGGCTCCGGCCGGGCGACAACGTCGGCTTCATGGCCTTCGGGGGCGGCGTGACCTGGGGGGCGGCGATCACGCGCTGGACGCTGGTGGGGCAGGGCGGGGACGTCGCCGCCTCGGCGGCGGCGCTCGGAGCGGCTTCGTGAGCCTGGCCTTCCTCTTCCCCGGCCAGGGCGCCCAGGCGGTCGGCATGGGCCGGGCCCTCGCCGACGCGTTCCCCGAGGCACGCGACACCTTCGCCGAGGCCGACGAGGCGCTGGGCTTCGCGCTGTCGGAGATCTGCTGGGAGGGGCCGGCCGAGCGGTTGCGCGAGACGCGCTACACGCAGCCGGCGCTGCTGACCCACGGGGTGGCGGCCTGGCGGCTGCTGGATCGGGCCGGCCTGAAGCCCGACTGGACGGCGGGCCACAGCCTGGGCGAGTACACGGCCTGCGTGGCCGCGGGCGCGATCGGGTTCCGCGACGCCGTCCGGCTGGTCCACCTGCGCGGCCGGCTGATGTTCGAGGCCGGACAGGAGCGGCCGGGGACGATGGCCGCGCTGCTGGGCGTGGACCGCGAGGCGGCTGGTCGGCTGTGCGCCGCCGTGGCCGGGGCCGGCATCGTGGTCCCCGCCAACCTGAACGCGCCGGGGCAGGTGGTGATCTCGGGCGAGCGCGCGGCCGTCGAGGCCGCGGCGGCGGCGGCCCCGGACTTCGGGGCGAAGAAGGTGGTCCTGCTCGAGGTGAGCGGGGCCTTCCACTCGCCGCTCATGGAATCGGCGGCGCGCGGTCTGGCCGAGGCGCTGGCCGCCACCGACATCCGCGACGCCCGCTGTCCCGTGGTCGCCAACGTCTCCGCCGCGCCGGTGCAGCGGGCGGAGGAGATCCGCTCGGCGCTCGCACGCCAGGTCCTGGGCGCGGTGCGCTGGGAGGAGTCCATGCGGTTCCTGCTGGAACGTGGCGTGGACCGGTTCGTGGAGGCGGGCACCGGCAAGGTGCTGCGCGGACTGCTGCGGAGCATCGAGCGGTCGGCGGCCTCCTGGAACGTGGAGGACCCGGCGACGCTCGCGGCCGCCTGCGACGAGCTGGGCGTGGGGCGACCGGCCCCGGAGGGCGTGTGATGGAGCAGGCAGCGAAGGAGCTGGCCGGGCAGGTTGCGTTCGTCACCGGCGGAGCGGCGGGGATCGGGCTGGCGATCGCGCGCAAGCTGGGCGAGCGCGGGGCGCGGCTGGCCCTGTTTGACCGTGACGCGGCCGGGGTGGCGGCGGCGGCGGAGGGTCTGCGTGCGGAGGGGCTCGAGGCGCTGCCGCTGGCGATGGACGTCGCCGACGCGGCGTCGGTCGAGGGCGCCGTCGCGCGGGCGCTGGAGTCGCTCGGGCGCGTGGACATCCTGGTGAACAACGCCGGGATCACCCGCGACGGGTTGCTGATCCGGATGAGCGACGAGCAGTGGGACCAGGTCCTGGCCGTGAACCTGCGCGGGGCCTTCCTCTGCTGCCGGGCGGTGGCGAAGCCCATGATGAAGGCCCGCACCGGGCGGATCGTGAACATCTCCTCGGTGGTCGGGCTGATGGGCAACGGTGGGCAGGTGAACTACGCGGCCTCGAAGGCGGGGCTGCTGGGGCTCACCCGCACGCTGGCCCGCGAGCTGGCGGCACGGGGCATCACGGTGAACGCCGTGTGCCCGGGATTCATCGAGACGCGCATGACGGCGAGCCTTCCCGAGACGGCTCGCGCGGAGCTGATGAGCCGCATCCCGCTCGGGCGGCTGGGACAGCCGGACGACGTGGCCGAGACCGTGGCCTTCCTGGTCTCGCCCCGCGCCGCCTACGTGACCGGCCAGACCTGGGCGGTGGATGGCGGAATGGTGATGGAGTAGCCGCCCGCCGGGCGGCGCCCGGGGTACCGGGACGCCGCGACCTCCGCGCGAAGTGGGGGCGGCCGGACGGTTCAGGGACAGACCGAACAACAGGAGGTGTGGATCATGGCAGCTGCGTTCTCGGAAGACCGCGTGAAGGAGATCATCGCGAAGGAGCTGTCCGTGGGCGTGCAGCAGCTCACGCCGGAGGCGAAGTTCATCGAGGACCTCGGCGCCGACTCGCTCGACACCGTCGAGCTGATCATGGCGTTGGAGGAGGAGTTCGACGTCGAGATCCCCGACGAGGACGCCGAGAAGCTGCGCACCGTCGGCGACGCGATGAACTATCTGAAGGCTCACGCGAGCGCATAGCCACGCTTCGACCCCGACCCGGCGGGCAGGGCCGCTTCCCTCGGAGCGGCTGGGCCGGTGAGGGGGAATGGGAGAAGGATGCACATGGCAGAGGATGCACGCCGCGTGCTGGTGACCGGCGTCGGTTCGGTGTCCCCGCTGGGCGGGGACACGGAAGCCCTGTGGGACGGCATCGTCGCGGGTCGGTCGGGCGCAGGCCCCATCACCCGCTTCGATGCGTCGGCCATGGACAGCCGCATCGCCTGTGAGGTGAAGGACTTCTCGACGGAAGGCGTCATCGACCCCAAGGCGACGAAGCGGATGGACCGCTTCGTGCAGTTCGCGGTCGTTGCCGCCCACGAGGCCCTGGAACGGGCACGGCTGGATCCGGCGGCGCTGGAGCGCGACCGGATCGGCGTCGTGATCGGTTCGGGCATCGGCGGGATGGACACGTTCGAGCAGCAGCATCGGACGCTGCTCGAGCGTGGACCGGGGCGGGTCAGCCCGTTCTTCATCCCCATGATGATCTCCGATATGGCGGCCGGGCAGGTCTCGCTCCAGTTCGGCCTTCGCGGGCCCAACTTCGGCACGGTCTCGGCCTGCGCCTCCGGGGCGCACGCGATCGGTGAGGCCCTCCGCCTGTTGCGGGCCGGTGATGCGGACGTCATGGTCTGCGGCGGGGCCGAAGCCACCATCACCCCCATGGCGATCGCCGGTTTCTGCGCGGCGCGCACTCTCTCCACTCGAAACGACGAACCCCAGCGGGCCAGCCGACCGTTCGACAACGACCGCGACGGCTTCGTGATCGCCGAGGGCGCGGGACTCCTGGTCCTCGAGACCGAGGAGCACGCCCGGCGACGCGATGCGCCCATTCTCTGCGAGCTCGGCGGCTACGGAGCGACCGCGGACGCCCATCACCTGACGAATCCTGCCGAGGACGGCAATGGCGCCGCGCGCGCCATGCAGAAGGCCCTCGAGGACGCGGGTGTGGCGCCCGGGGACGTGGACTACATCAACGCGCACGGCACCTCGACGCCGGTCGGAGACCCGGCGGAGGTGCTGGCCGTGAAGTCCGTCTTCCACGAGCACGCCCGCCGTCTGATGATGAGCTCGACCAAGTCCATGACCGGCCACCTGCTGGGCGCCGCCGGCGGACTCGAGGCGGTCATCACCGCACTGGTGCTGGAACGCGGGGTCGTCCCACCTACGATCAACCTGGAACATGCGGATCCTCGATGCGACCTCGATTTCGTTCCTCTACAGGCTCGGACGCACGTCGTCCGGGTGGCCGTCTCGAACTCGTTCGGGTTCGGGGGGCACAACGCAGCTCTGGTTCTGAAGGCTCGGAAGTAAGATCACGTTCGCGCCGGCGCGGTGGCCGCGGTCGCGGCCGCCGTTCACGGCCGCCGTTGTCGCCGCCCCGCCGCTCGTGGTGGAGCTGGCTCACCGGGCTCTTCGCCCGGCCCGCCAGGCGGTCCGACCGGAACTCCCCGGTGGCGGAGTCCTTCGACCAGCAGGAGGCCCGGTCCATCGCCGAGTTCTCCCATCACTTCCACATCCAGTTCAACGATCCCGAGCTGCTGCGGCTCGCGCTCACCCATCGGTCGTACCTGAGCGTGACCGGCATGGGGCCCCGGGAGTCGAACGAGCGCCTGGAGTTCCTGGGGGACTCGGTGCTGGGCCTGGTCACCAGCGAGTACCTCTACCGGCACCACCCCGACGAGCACGAGGGGCAGCTCACCAAGACCAAGTCGCTGCTGGTCTCGAAGGCCATCCTCTCGCGCCGGGCGCTCCACATGGGGCTGGGCCGCTTCATCCTGCTCAGCCATGCCGAGATGGAATCGGGCGGTCGCAAGCGTGCCTCGATCCTGGCCGACGCCTTCGAATCCGTGCTGGGTGCCGTCTACCTCGACCAGGGCTTCGAGGCGGCACGCCGGTTCGTGATCGAGCACCTGCTGCGCGGCTCGAGCGAGATCGTCGCGGACAAGCGCCACCGCAACTACAAGAGCCAGTTGCAGGAATACGTGCAGAGCACGTTCCACACGCACCCGGTGTACCGCATCCGCAGCCAGGTGGGGCCGGACCACTCGAAGCTCTTCCTCGTGGAGGTCATGGTGGGGCGGCGGGTGCTGGGCGCGGGGCGCGGCAGCAACAAGAAGGAGGCCGAGCAGGCCGCCGCCCGCGATGCCATGGAGCAGGTGGCCGCGAACGGCGGCGGGCGCCGCTCGGAGGAGCGCCACGAGGTGGCGCCGCGCGCCGAGGCTCCCCGTTCCGAGGATCACGGTCGAGGTGAACCACGCGGGCTGCAGGCACCGCCGGCTCCCGCCCACGAGGCGTCGCCGCCGGACGAGGGCGACGGGGAGCGACGGCGGAGTCGTCGCGGTGGTCGCGGGCGTCGCCGCGCGCGGCCGGACTCGCCGATGAGCGGTGAACCGGCGCAGACTCCCGTGGCCCCGGGGCCGCCGGAGGAGGGCGAGGAGCCGAAGCTGGAGGAGATCGAGCCGTACGCCGGTCGTTTCGACGAGGATGACCTCGAGGAGATCGGACGTCCGGAGGAGCCCTACCGTCTCGTGGGAGCGTCGGGAGACGAGTCGGCGTCGGCGGTGGAATCGGAGGTCGGGGACGCGCACGAGCCCTGGGACGAGCCGACCCACCCGGAGGACGACGAGGACGCCGGATCTCACCAAGAGGATGCGTGGCCGGAGCCGGCGGACGAGGAGCTGTCGGACCACGAGACGCCGGACGATCGGCCCGATGCCGATGACCGGGACGGCCGCCTGGAGTCGGAGACCGCTGCGGAGGTCCCGGCTGCCGAGGAGGCCGACGACGGGCCCGCGATGGGGCCGAAGAGCTCCACGACAGCGCCGCAGTTCGGCAGGAAACGTCAGCGACGGCGCTGAACACGACCCGAAGCAAGAGCGGGCGGCGAGATCTCTCGCCGCCCGCTTTCTTGGCTCCGCGGTCGCTTCAGGGGGACGTCGAAGCGCTGCCGCGAATGGAGCCCCGAACCACCAGGACTCGAACATTGGGGAGCGAGGGGCTTGCGCCCCTCGCTCCAAGACTGTCGCCACGCGCAATCAAGACAGGCCCCTCGGATCTTCCGTGTCCCTCTTACGGTGACGACAGATACCGTCGCCTCAGCTCTTTAGCACGTTGGATGCCACGCGTACCATGCGGCGCATGCAATCCGCTATCCCTTATCGCGGCAAGGAGATTGGAAACCGACTTGGCAGCGCACGAGTTCGACCATGCTACACCAAGACGGGTCGGTTGTGCGCCAACATGTCCCGCAATGGTCGCCGGAAACTCTTATTGCATTGCAGTGTGCAGTGTTGCCGCGTGAGTGCCAAGCTGGCGCAATGTGCGACTATTCGGCGCTATCGCCGGAGTCTGGAGTGCTCCGACGCCGCTCATCCATTCGATGCAGGGTCCGCCGGGATATCCCGAGGATCTGTGCGGCACGCGTCCGATTACCGCCGGTGCGCTGCAGCACGCGGCGAACATGCGCCTCGATCACCGCTTCCAGGGGCTGCATCTCGGATCCCGGATCGGTGGCCGGCGGCTTGGCGGGGCCTACGGGAGCGCCGGCGGGGGAGGGGGCAGAGAGCGGCTCCTCGTCGGCGGCCCGGTGCAGACGGGGCGGGAGCGCGTCCGAGGTGATCACACCGTGTGTGGACAGGAGGACGGCCCGCTCCACCACGTTCTCCAGTTCGCGCACGTTGCCGGGCCAGGCGTAGGCCTCGAGCAGGCGTGCGGCCTCCTGCGACAGCGCTGGGGCCATGCGACCGCTCTCCAGCTCGTATTTGCGAAGGAAGTGGCGAACCAGGAGGGGGATGTCCTCGCGGCGCTCGCGCAGCGGCGGCAGGCTGATGGCGACGACGTTGAGGCGGTAGTAGAGGTCCTCGCACAGC
>CAYNPF010000022.1:0-17201 GCA_964398895.1 uncultured bacterium | reverse complement strand
CGTTGCTCTCGCCGTTGAACGCAGTCTGCAGGTTGTCGAGGGTGGAAGCCATGCGGTGGGTCCTCCGATGGGGCGGCCGGGGTGGAAGACGGGCGGTCTGGGGCGTCGGTGGACGCGTGGCGGCCGGGGATTCAAGCCCTTGAGGCTGGCGGAGAGGGTGGGATTCGAACCCACGGTACCCTTGCAGGTACAACGGTTTTCGAGACCGTCCTGTTCAACCGCTCCAGCACCTCTCCGCCCGCGATTCTGCCCGAGGTGCGGGGTGGAGCGCAAGTGACCGGCCCTGCGAAGATCCCGCCCCATTCGGCAGCCATCATCGCCGCACGACGATTGCGTTCAGCCTCCTCGATGGTGGGCACTCTCGCCTCCCAGGTGACGGGGATGGTCTTGCATCCCCCCCTACCGCATCACCGGCTGCTCGCCCTGCGGCTGTTGCGACTCGGTCGGCGCCTGGCGCCGCGCCTTCGGCTCGGGCGGCTTGCCCCACGACCAGCCGAACGAGACGCTGAAGCGCCGCATGCTGCCGTGGTTCGTGCTGGTCTGCCGGTGGGTGGCGTCGCTGGTGACGAACGTGTACTTCCACAGCTTGAAGGGGTCGTTGGCATTCAGGCTCACCCAGCCGGTCTTGCCGACCTTGAGCCGCGCGCCGAGGGTCGAGTAGGTGCTGGCCGACATGCGCCCCTGGGCCAGCGTCTGCGCGGGACGGTAGTAGGCCCAAGCCTGCAGATCGAGCGGCTTGAGCACCTTGAAGGTGACGTTCCCGTTCAGCGACCAGTTGGTGGCGTCGCGACGCAGCGACGCCGACACGTTGCTGGCGTCGTGCTCCTCGCGGTACACGTTCACGCTCGCCGTGCCACCGAAGCGGCCGGTCTGGCGCAGCGATCCCATCAGGCTGGCGCCCCAGGTGCGGATGGACGTGGCGTTGCGCCAGGTCAGGGTCGCCACGCCGAGCGAGTCCACGATCTTGTATTGGTCCCAGTTGTCCACGGTCCGCCGGTAGAAGGGCGACAGGCGCACGAGCCCGCGCGAGCCCGACCAGCTCGCGTCGAGGCTGACCGAGTGCGTGTACTTCGGCTTGAGGTACGGGTTGCCGACGTTGAGGTTGAGCGGATCGGACGAGGGCGTACCGGGATCGAGGTAGCCGGCCGAGGGCCGCTCGATGCGCTTCGAGTAGGTCACGCGCACGGTCTTCCCATTGCCAAAGTCCCAGGCGGCGTTCGCGCTGGGGAACAGGCTGCGATAGTCGTTGTGGTAGCGCGTGGCGGTGGGGATCACGTCGAAGGTGGTGTTGGCGGCCTCGCCGCGGGCGCCGAGCTGCACCGACAGCCGGCCGACGGTCTGGCCCACGGTGAGGTAGCCGGAGTGGAAGACCTCGTGGTGCACGTAGTCGCTCACCCCGCCGCCGGTGCCACCGGAGAGGACGTCGAGCCGGCTCGACTGGCTGGTGCGGCGATCGGCGCCGCGGTAGCCGAACTCGATCTTGCCCTTGGCGCCGAGCGGCCGCACGACGTCGGCCTGCAGCGAGCGCTCGCGCGTGTCGCCGGCCCCGGGCATGGCCGACACCTGCCCGGCCGAGTCGGCGGGCACGGTGAAGTGCTGGACGGCGTCGGAGTGGCTGTCGCTGGGGCTGCGGGTCTGCTGCGCCTCGACGGTCCACTCGTTACGGTTCTGCTCGACGACGTGCCGGAAACCCACGCTGCCGGTGTTCGAGCCCCACTGCGACCGACCGCGGCTGGCGCGCTCGTAGCGGGTGATCACCGGCTGCGCCGAGTCGCCGATCACGTAGTCCACGTCGCTGTCGCTGCGGTAGGAGCTGACATAGCCGGTGCCGCTACCGTAGAGCGTGGACTTCTTGTCGAAGGCGTACTCGAACGAGCCGTCGCCGTTGCCGAAGCCGCTGCGGTTCCTCCAGGAGGAACGGAGCTGGAACGTGCTCGGCGGCTGCGCCAGCAGGTTGTGGCGCACGTCCTCGGAGTTGTAGCGGAGGCTGTTCCAGTAACCGGACGCCCCGCCGGAGAGGATGAGCCGGCCCTTCTGCCAGGCGAGCCGCGGCCCACCACCGAAGTTGTGATCGCCCGCAAAAGCGAAGACGCTGCCGCTCAGCCCGAGGTCGAGCGGCTCCTTGGTGACGATGTTGATGATGCCGGCCATGCCCTCGGGGTCGAACTTGGCCGAGGGGTTGCTGATGACCTCGACGCGCTCGATGCGGGCGGCGGGGAACTGCCGCAGGAACGAGGTGAGCGACTCGCCCTTGAGCGGCGAGGTGCGCCCGTTGATCTGGATGGTGACGCTGGAGCTGCCGCGGATGCTGACGTGGTCGTTGATGTCCACGTCCAGCTCGGGCACGGCACGCAGGAAGTCAATGGTCGTGCCGCCGCCGGCGGCGGGAATGTCCTTGGCGAGGTAGATGTTCCGGTCGCTGGCGACGATGGCCGTACCGCGCTCGGTGCTGGTCTCGACGCCGGGCAGGGCCAGCGGCGCCACGGCCAGCGCCTGCGTGCCGAGGTCGAGCCGCGCGGCGGCGTTGCCGAGCACGAGTTCGGCGCGCGTGTAGGGCGCGTGCCCGAGCAACACGGCGCGCAGTCGGTAGCGGCCCGGGGCCACGCCGTCGAGGCGGAAGCCGCCGTCGGCGCCGGTGGCGGCATGGGCGATCACGGTGGAGTCGGCGGCGGCGCGCAGCACGACCTCGACACCGGCGAGCGGCGTTCGACCGCCGTGCTCGACGAAGGTGCCGGTGACGGGGGCGGGATGCGCGGAGCGGACAGCAAGGACGAAGAGGATGAAGGCGGCCAAGCCGGCAGTCGTGCGCACGGCGTACCTCGTCTTGAGGGAGACGCGGTCGCGCGCGGCGCGCGCGATCCGGGGGCACGGCGAGACTGTGCCCGCCGGGCAACACGAGTGTCAAGGAATGTAGAAGCCTGACGAGCGTCAGTCGCTCAGCGCGAGCCGCACCCGCACGCCGGCGCTGTCGGTCCGGGCCGCGTCCTCGCGGCCGGTGACGAAGACCCGCTCGGGCGCGATGGTGCTGTCGGCGAGCACGAAGCCCTGCACCCGCCGGGCGCGCATCCGCGGCAGCGCGTGCAGCCGCACCGGATCGAGCGCGACCAGGCCGCGCACGCGCTCGTCGAGGTAGCGCAACCGCCGGGCCTCGGCGGCCACCGCGGTGGGATCGGGCGGCGCGCCCTTCGGCGAGCGCCGCACGGTGCCCTCGAGCGCGGGCAGGCGGCCGAAGCGGGCGACGTAGGTGCGCACCAGCGCCGCCGCCCACTCCTCGGGCGCGAACGGCGCGGGGGCCAGCGCGCGCGCCGCTTCGAGCTGCGCGGCGCCGACCGCGGTCGCGCCGCCGGCCGGCGTGGCGCGCAGCAGCGCCGTATAGCCGCGCGCGTGCAGGGCCAGCGAGTCCTCCGGCGTCTCGGCGGGCTCGGCGATCTCCAACCGCAGCCCGGGCCGCTCGGCCAGGCCCTGGCGCACCGCACCCAGCACGCGCACGGCGGTGCTGTCCAGCTCGGCGCTGCCGTAGGCGAAGCTCACGGCCGGCGTGGCGTCCTGCCCGTCGAAGAGCGCGCCGAAGAGGGCGAACGGCGAGGTGACCGCCTTGCTCACCAGCCCGACCAGCACCTTCATCACGATCGGGAACACGCTGAACTTGGGATCGTCGAGGTCGCCCTTGACCGGCAGGTTCAGGTCAATGTTGCCCTGGCGGTCCTTGAGCAGCGCGACGGCGAAGCGCACCGGCAGCTTGGTGGCGTCGGGGCTGGGCACCTTCTCGCCCAGCGTGAACTGCCGCGCGAAGACGTGGTTGGTGGCGTCGAGCTGGCGGTTCTCGATGCGGTAGTGCAGGTCGAGGTCGAGCTTGCCCTTCTCGATCCGGTAGCCCATGAACTTGCCGGCGTAGGGCGTGAAGGTGGTCAGCTCGATGTTCTGGAAGTTCATCGCCACGTCGGTGCGCCCGCGGCTGTTGAGCGGGTTGATGGTGCCGCTCACCCGCACCGGCGCGTAGGCGTCCACGCGGCCGGCCAGCTCGATGGCGGCGTGCGCCACGCTCGACGACGACAGCTCGCGGATCTCGCCGCTCAGCCCCTGGATGCCGGTGGCGAAGTTGGGTCGCATGGTCAGGTCGGCGAACCACGCGGCGCCGTCGCGGACGCTCACGCGGCCGATGCGCACCGGCATGGTGTCGGGCTGGCCGGCCGCGGGCCGGAACGCCGCCGGCACCGAGTCGGGCGGCACCACCGCCGCCTGCACGTTCGTGGTCCGATCCGGCGCGATCACCAGCCGCAGGAACGGCCGGGTGGCGGCGATCTCGCCGACCACCAGCCGGCCGGGCAGCGCATCGTACTCGAGCCGCGTCAGGCGCAGCTCGCGCCACGACAGCAGCTCGGCGCCGACCTTGCGGTCCACCGCCGCGAAGTCGCGCGAGGCGGCATCGCCGCTGAAGCGCAGCAGCGGCCCTCGCGCGCCGAAGCGGTTGAACTGCAGCCGACCCTTCGCGTCGGCGCTGCCGCGCTTCAGCTCGAGACGGGCGAACGCCTGCAGGTAGGGCTCGATCGCGCGCAGCTCGAAGCCGCGCACCTCGAGCGCCAGGTCGGCCGAGGGCACCGCCGGCGTCACCGTGCCAACCGCGGTGGCGCGGCCGCCCGCGCCGACGCTGCACGCCGCCGCCAGGTGGAACGCGGAGCCGGGCGCGGTGCTGAAGCCGCTCAGGTCCACGCGACCGTCGCGCACGCCGACGCGCGCCGGCGGGTCGAGCCGCCGGTCCTCGAAGAGGAGCGCCAGGTTCGCGACCTGGGCGCTGTCCACCGCCACGGTCAGCGGCGCCGCGGTGTCGGCGGCGGCGGCGGGCGCGGCCCAGCGCTGCAGCGCGAGCTGCCCGTCGGCGAGCATGGCGACGAGCACGCGCGCGTCGCGCCCCTCGATGCGCCCGAGGTCGAGCGTCCAGCGGCCGAGGTCGAAGCGGCCGCCGCGCGAGGTCAGCCGGTCCACGACGATCGCGGTGTCGCCGCCGGCGCGGTCCACGAGGATCGCCCCGCGGGCCGTGGCGGCGAGATCGCCGAGACGCACCTCGGCCGGGACCTTCGCCGCGTCCACGAGGTAGCGCGTGGCGAGGTCGAAGGTGCCGCCAGCGATCACGTAGGGCACGTCGGGCCCGAGGAAGTCGGCCAGCGTCTTCGCCCGCACGCCGCCGAGGCGCAGCTCGCCCTCGGCGCGGAAGGGCTGCAGCGCGAAGCGGCCGCTCCAGTCCAGCGTCTCCCCCGCCCCGGTGCGCGCCGCGAAGGTGGCGGCGTTGCGACTGCCGCGTCGCGTGCCGAAGTCGGCCAGCTCGAGCCGCACCGGCCCGAGCCGCCGCGCGAAGGCGGGCGCGCGCGAGCGGTCGGCGAAGCCGAGCGATCCGTCCACGAGGCTCAGCCGGCGAATGCGCACGGCCGGCAGCTCGGCGGCGGTGTCGGCGGCGGCCGGCTGCGGGCGCACGAGGTGCGCGAGGTTGAGCGTGCGGTCGGGCAGGATCTCCAGCGCCACCGCGGGCTTCTCCAGCCGCACGGCGGCCAGCGTCCAGGCGCGCGAGAACAGGGAGCCCAGCGGATCGAAGCGCAGGTAGAGGCGGTCCACGCCGACGACGACGTCGCCGTGGGCGTCGGGCACGCGCAGGCCCTCGACGGTGAGCGAGAGCGCGAAGGGGTTCACGCGCACGCGCGCGATCGCAGGCGTCGTGGTCAGCGTGCGGCCGAGGGCCTCGAGCAGGGCGTGGCGGAGCAGGCCGGGAGCGACGAGGAAGCCGAAGAGGCCGTAGGTGACGATCAGGGCGGCGAGGGCGACGGCGAGGACGCGGCGCAGGCGGTGCGACATCCGGGATGGCTCCTGGGGGGTGGCGGAATGGGCAGGCTCACCGACTCTTCTACCCCCGGGGCCGCGGCGCTGTCCAGCGGACCCGGCCACGCGGCCCTGCGGAAATCGCAGGCGAATCGCGGGTCGGCGCTGCGCCATTCGCCCCAGGCGCCGACCGCGGAGCACGGCGGCGACCGTGACCGATTGGCACGACCCGGGCGGTCGCGGTAGGCTTGTGCAACCTCTCGCACACGTCCAAGGATTCGGCCCGCAGAAGGATGGTTCGATGTTCAAGGCTGCCTCGCCTCGACGTGCGTTGACCCTCGCCGCCCTGCTCCTGCTGGTCGGCGTGCTCCTGCCGGGTGTGGCCGCCACCGCTCCGCAGCCCCTGCCGACCGACGCCAAGGTGCTGTTCGTGCACCACAGCGTCGGCGGGGTGATCTGGGACGGCGGCGTGCCCAAGTGGTTCGACGCCTACAACGCCGCCCACGCCACCAACTACACCATCACGCAGGTGGCCTACCCGAACACGCCCTATCCGTGGGACAACTACCCCTACGACTACTGGAACCTCTGGGTGAACCACGCCGGCACGGTCGCCTACCAGGGCCAGTCCACGCTGGAGATGCTCACCCAGCAGTACGACGTCATCGTCTTCAAGCACTGCTTCCCGGCGAGCAACATCGAGCCCGACGCCGGTGCAGCCGACGTCACCTCGTCGGTGCGCACCCTGGCCAACTACAAGGCCCAGTACGCGGCGCTCAAGACGAAGCTGCACTCGTTCCCGGCCAACCGCTTCATCGTCTGGACCGGCGCGGCCAAGCTGCAGTCCGAGATCTCGGTGGACATGGCCACGCGCGCCCACGAGTTCTTCTCGTGGGTGGTGAACGACTGGGACGAGAGCGACGACAACATCTACGTCTGGGACTTCTACTCGCTCGAGACCGACGGCGGCCTCTACCTGACGACCGCGCACGGCAGCAGCGACTCGCACCCCAACGCCACCTTCGCCGCCGCGGTCGCGCCCCGGTTCTGCGAGCGCGTGGTGAAGGTGATCGAGGGCCTGGGCGACACGCCCGACAGCGCCGACGTGCCGGGCTCCGACGAGGCCGCGCTCGCGCTGGCCGGCGCCAACCCGGCCACCGGCCCGGTGACGCTGCGCCTCAGCCTGCCGGCGGCGGGCCGCGTCCAGCTCGCCATCTTCGATCCCGCCGGCCGCCGCGTCGCACTGCTGGCCGACGACGAGTCGCCCGCCGGGCAGCGCACGCTGGTCTGGAACCACCACGCCGACGGAGCCGGCCCGGGCGTGTACTTCGCACGTCTCCGCGCCGGCGGTCGCGACGTGACCCGACGCTTCGTGGTCCTCGACTAGCTTCCCGCCCCTCGCACGCGCGCCCCGCGGTCGAACGACCGCGGGGCGCTCCGTCTCTTCACCGGTCGGCCGTCCGCTCCGCCGACCGCGCGTCTCAGCCGAGTCGCCCCTGCAGGATCTGCACCGTCTCCAGCACGGCGCGCAGGTCGTGCGTGACGCCGTTGGCCAGGCCCGAGTGCGTGGTGTCGCTCCAGGAGCGGTAGCCGCGGTAGCGGGCGCGCAGGTTCGGCGTGAAGTCCGTCGCCTCGCCGTACGAGGCGCTCTCGTGCGGCACCTCGAGCAGGCCGTCGTAGTTGTCCGCCCCGCGCGGCCAGAAGGCCTCGATGTGGGCGAGGAAGTCGTTGCGCGCGGCCTGAACCTCGGCGATGCGCTTGGCATCCTTCTCCATCGCGGCGAGCTGGGCGAGCACCCAGATGTCCTGGCGACCGTTGCGGACGAACTTCTTGAACACCGGGCTGTCGGCCGCGGCGAAGCCGGCGAAGGGCGTGTCGTAGGTGATCACCGTGTGCACGCACCGCAGCGGCGGCGTGGCCAGACCGGGGTGCTCGTCGAGCAGCGCAATGGCCGCGACCGCGTCGAGCCCGCCCATCGAGTGACAGACGAGGTCCACGGTCCCGCCCGTCTCGCCCATGTCCCGCTGGGCGAGTTCGGCGAGGTCGTCACCGAAGTCGAGGAAGTCCTCCCACGGCGGCACCCCGCCGCCGGGCTGGTAGAACTCGACGAAGGTGACGTGCGTCCGGAAGTTCGCGACGATCCGCGGCAGCCACTCCTCCATCCGCTGCCAGCAGCCCCCGCCCTCGTCGCGCCAGCCCGGGACGAAGTACACCGGGCGCTCCAGCACCACCGGGCTCCCGCGCAACTGCCGGAGCTGTTCCTTCGCCCGACTGCGCTCCTCCACCGTGAAGTCGGAGATCGGCATGGCTCACCTCCCGAAGGGTCGCAGGAACCGCGCGCCGCCCTGCACCACCAGCCCGGCCCGCGCCCGGGAATCGAGCGGCACGGCGTAGGCCAGGGTGGCGAACCAGCTCCATTGGATGGTGGATGACACGGCGTCGGGCGAGTCGGGATCGCCGCGGCTCCACAACGGTCGCGGGATGCTGCCGAAGCCCACCTGCGCCAGGGCACGACTGAGCGGCGCGCACTCGTCGGCCAGCTCGCTCTCGGCCGAGAGGGCCAGATCGAGTTGCGAGCCGACGAGCGCGAAGTGCTGGAGGGACAGCGCCGCCGCCGGCGTCAGGACGTTGCGCCCGTTGCCGTCGCGGTGCCGCACGCGCGCCCACGCCCACACGCGCGGCCTGAGGTCGAGGCCCGAGGTGATCGCGCGCCAGCGCCAGACCAGGCACTCGGCGGTCAGGTCCAGGCCCGCGTAGTCACCGTCGTCGAAGCCGACGCTGCCGATCAGCGAGCTGCGCGCCTCCGGGACGTAGGCGGTGACGGCCACGCGCTCGGCGAACTCGCCGCCGTCCACGCGACGCCAACTGTCGGCGATGGCGTCGCCACCCAGCGTCCAGCGGCCGAGTTGGAGCGCGGCCGCCGCGGTGCCGCCGCCGACGCGGACATCGCATACCGGACCTCCGAGGGGGATCGGACCAGGCGCGACGAACGACGCACGCGACCACCGACGGGCGGCGTGATGCGCATCCGCCCCGAGGAGCACGAACGCGCGCGTCCTTCCCGCGACTCGATGCTGCATCCGCCGGCGGAGCCGGTCAATACCCATGACGCAAGACGCCCCGCGGCCTTTCGACCGCGGGGCGCTTCGTCGTCGGAGGGCTACAGGCTCAGGTACCAGGTCGCCTTGGCGAGGAAGATGTTGTTCGCGTCGGCGCGGATCAGGTCGTGGAACGAGGGGCCGATGTCCAGGTCGCTCATCGCCGCCTGGTCGGTGCGATCCTGCGTCCACACCAGGTAGAACGTGGAGCCGGGGCGGTACTCCCAGCGGAACACCGCGTTGCCGCGCAGCGAGCGGAAGTTGAAGTCGGGCGAGAAGGCCTCGCTCCCACCCACGCCGTCGGGATCGAACAGGTTGGTGGCCGGGTCGTAGGTCCACGCCGCGCCGCCGGGGCCGACGAAGTCGAGACTGTGCGCTCGCGCCAGCTCGCGCACGTTGCGGTAGCGGCCGGTCGAGACCAGCGGCTGCCCGTAGAACTGCAGGCTCATCGTCGGGGTGAACGAGATGTTCACCCGCAGGTTCGCGGCCACCGTGGCCTGGTCGAGTCGGGCGAACAGGTAACGCCGCCCGAAGGTGGCGGTCGCCGCCGGGTCGTCCAGCGAGGTCAGGTAGTAGGCGCCGTCGCGCGAGCGCTCGAAGCTGGGACCGAGCATGAGCTGAACGTTGGGCGCCGGCTTCCAGCTCGCGAACGGGTAGATGCTCCAGCTCCACGAGCCCTCGTCCGGCTGCGTGTAGTAGTGGCACTCGAGCGAGTAGTAGCGCACCCGCGAGCCGTCGGTGTCCGAGAACAGATCCAGCGAGTACATGGGCTCGCTCAGCATCAGCGGGCCGCCGCGGCTGCGGCGCGCGTTCACCGTCTGCGGGCGGTAGGCGGCGGTGCCGTCGAAGAGCCAGTTGTTCGAGAACCAGTAGTGGGCGTTGGCGCTCGCGCCGGCCTGGACCAGGTCGCCGTCGAAGTTGGTGCCGCCGAAGGCCGCCGCGGTCACGCTGTGCTGCTTGACGTTGTGCGTCGGCGTCAGCCAGCGGTAGCCGACGCCGGTGTGCCCGCTGATCAGGTCGGAGTAGCTCAGGTAGCCGAGGTCGCCCATCTCCAGGCCCGGGCTGAGGAAGCCGAGCGAGGAGTTGCTCACCCAGTTGCCCTTCTGCTTGGCGAGCCAGACCTTGCCGCCCATTCCCGACATCGAGGTGGCGTCGGGATCCAGCGAGAAGGCCTCGGCGTCGGGGCGCTGGAAGTAGTGGCGCGAGCTCTGCTGCAGGGCGCTCAGGTGCGTGGTGTTGCCGGTGACGTTCGTCCCGCCCATCCAGCCCGAGAGCACCCACGACTGCTCGCGGTCGAAGAAGTGCCAGCCGTCCACGACGGCGAGCAGCGAGGAGCGGTTGAACTCGTCCTCGAGGCGCGAGTCCTGGAAGCTGCGCTCGGTGAGCGTCGTGATCACGCCGATGCCGTGGCGCCGCCCCGGGAACTCCTTGAGCGCGCGGGCCACGCCGTAGTAGGTCAGCGGCTCGACCTCGAAGCCGTTCACGCGCGACCGGTCGCCGTACTGCAGGTCGGCCTGCTCGCGGCCGGTGACCGCGTGCAGCGTGCCGAAGTTGACGCTGCTGCCGAGCTTGCCCGTCACCTTGGCGGCGCCGAGGATCGTGGTGCCGTGCGGCACGTCGGCGAAGACGGCGTCGTCCGGCACGCTGCCCTGCGGCGCGCGACCGATGCGGCGCGAGTAGAAGAAGGTCGGCTCGGGCAGGCCCACGTCCCAGTAGTCGGTGCCGCCCTGCTGGCCGGCGGAGAAGATCGAGTTGCCCTCGACGAAGAACGGCCGCCGCTCCGGGTAGAACGTCTCGACGTCGCTCAGGTTGACGACCGCCGGATCCACCTCGACCTGGCCGAAGTCGGGGTTCGCCGTGGCGTTCAGGGTCAGCCGGCTGCCGAGCGGCATGCGCAGGTCCACGCCGGCGTTGGGCGTGTAGCGCGAACCGTCGTGGAAGGGATCCTGCGGGTCGTGTACCAGGAACTCGCCCTTGCCGGTGGCGTAGGGCAGCAGCTCGATGGAGTGTCCGGGGCTGATCCCCGACAGGCCGACCAGCGGCGGGAAGAGCGAGACGAAGGCCGTCTGGTTGGTCGGCGGGTAGACGAGGTAGTCGTCCTCGAAGCCGCGCCCCAGCGAGCGCTGGAAGTTGACGCCCCACACCTGCTCGTCGGCCCGCGCGAAGCGGAGCTGCGAGAACGGGATCTTCAGCTCGGCCGTCCAACCCTCGCCATCCACCTTCGCCCGGCCCTGCCAGACGCCGTCCCAACTGCCGCTGCTCCAGCCGTCGTTCTGCATGGTGCCGTCGAGCAGCGTGCCGGCCGAGCTGATGCCGAAGTAGTAGCCGCTGCGCCCGTCGTGGTACGGGTCGAGGTGCAGGCGGAAGGCGTCGGAGCGCATGCCGTTGTCGCGCCGCGCCAACTGGCGCACGATCGAGTCGGCGTGCGCGTCGTGCATGCGCGCGCCCACGTAGAGGGCGTCGTTGTCGTAGAGGACCCGGACCTCGGTGCGCTGGGTGGGCGCCGCGCCCTCGTTGGGGCGCTGCTGGCGGAAGTCGCCCGCCGGCGGGGCAGCCTGCCAGGCCGCCTCGTCGAGCACCCCGTCAATGGTGATGGGCCCCGTGGCACGCACGGCGCGCACCGGCGGCGGCCCGGGCGGTAGCGTGGCGGACGGCTCCTCGGCCCGGGCCGGGACGGCCAGGACGGTGGCAAGCAACAGCGCGACCGTGACGGTCGGTCTCATGAGCAACCCCCGTGGGACGAAACCCGGTCCAGACTCGCCCACACTGACGGATGGAACCCGCGCGGTGAGGCACCCACTCGACGAGTGCCACCTTTCGTGCCACGAATGCGCTCCGGCGCGCGATTGGCGGGCCCGTCGCGGGGCGTCCGGGCCCCGGACGGCCTCCGCACCGCCCCGTCAAGGCGCCCGCGCGGAGTGCCGATAACCCGGGGACCCGGTCGAAGCCCCGCGCAAGGCACCTTCGTCGCCGCGACCGTGGATTGCCAGCCCGGGCCGTCCATGAACCCCGACCGCATCCGCCGGCGCGGGCTCACGGACGGTCCGGTCCAGGGAGGATCCATGAGCGAGATCAACAAGGTCGTCGTCCGCTATCTCAACGGCCAGGTCGTCAAGGGCACGACCGAGGACTTCTTCCCCAATCGGGCCCTCTTCCACCTGCGCCCGGTCGGCACGCAGGACAAGGTGGACGTGGTCTGCCGGGAGCTGAAGGCGGTCTTCTTCGTCCGCGACTTCGCCGGTGACCCGAAGCGGGCCGACGCTCCCGGCTTCGCCAGCGCGACGCCGGACATCCGCAAGGGCAAGAAGATCGCGGTGCTCTTCAAGGACGGCGAGGTGCTCTGCGGCTACACCCTGACCTACATGCCGGATCGCGAGGGCTTCTTCGTGAACCCCGCCGATCCCGCCAACAACAACCTGCGCGTCTACGTGCTGGCGCGGGCCGCCCGCGAGGTGCGCGTCGGGCCCGCCGCCGACGGCCTGGTGGCCCGCGCCCCGCGCCGCGCCGCCTGAGCCGCGCCGCAACGCCGACGCCCGCACGGAGCACCGTGCGGGCGTCGCGCTTCCGGCTCCAGGCCTAGTGCAGGCGGAAGGAGAACGGCACCGCCACCCACACCGCCACCGGCTTGTGGTTGCTGTAGGCCGGCGTGAACACCCAGCGCCGCGCCGCCTCCATGGCCGCGTCGTTCAGCATCGGGATGCTGCGGTGCTCGTCCACCTTCACGTCGAGCACCTTGCCGTCGCGCCCCACCAGGACCAGCGTCAGCACCGTGCCCGACACGTCGGCCTCGCGCGCGATCGACGGGTACTCCGGCTCGACCCGCTGCACGGCCACCGGCATCTCGTCCACCGGCACGAACTCGTTCCAGCGCGGCAGCGTCTCGGCCTCGGCCGGCGTCTCGATCACCAGCGGCACGTCCGACGTGCCGGTACCCGGCGTGGCCGCGCGCAACTCGTCGGCGTTCGCGATCGTCGTCTCGACCGCGACGCGCTCGTCGGCGGTCGGCACGGGCACGCCCGCCACCACGTGCTGCGGCAGCGCCGGCGCGACCGCGAGCTTCGGCGGCACCGGCAGCAGCGAGGGCGGCGCCGGCGGACGCAGCATCGTGATCGCCCGCGGGGCGGTGGTGCCGGCCATGGACCCGAACAGGTTCTGCAGCAGGCCCAGGCTGGCGAAGAGCAGGGTCGTGAGCGCCATGCTGACGAGCAGGGCCCGAATCATGTACGGCCGGGCGACGCTCTGCAGCTCGGGCGCCCCGTAGGGCATGAACTCGAACAGCGCGGCGGTGCGGCTCATGGCTCACCTCCCGTTCCCGGTCCTCCCGGTACTTTGGATGGCGGCCGCGGGAGCCCGATCCCGACTTCCGGCCGAGAACACGACGACCGGCGAGAGTGGGACTCCGCGCCGGTCGTTCCTGCGGGTTCATCTTCCCGCTGCCGCCGTCCGGCGTCCACAGGGAAATACGCCGGCCGGCCCTTGGCATTCCGCGGGATCTAGCCTTCCGCCTCCCCCGGGCCCGCCGCCGGGCGGTCGCCGTTGCCCCGCCGCCGCTTGCGGAGGAAGAAATCCCGCAGCACGGTCCCGCACTCGTCGGCCAGCACCCCCGGGACCACCTCGACCCGGTGGTTCAGCCGCGGCTCGTGGATGACGTCCAGCACCGAGCCGCAGGCCCCCGCCTTGGGGTCGCTCGCCCCGTAGACCAGCCGGGGCAGGCGCGCCAGGACGATCGCGCCCGCGCACATCGCGCAGGGCTCGAGCGTCACGTACATCGTGCAGTCGGTGAGCCGCCAGGAGCCCAGCGCCGTCGAGGCCGCGCCGATCGCCACCACTTCGGCGTGGGCGGTGGCGTCCTGCAGCGTCTCGGTCTGGTTGTGGCCGCGGCCGATGATCATCCCGTCGTGGACGATGACGCAGCCGACCGGGACCTCGTCGTCGGCCGCCGCCGCGCGGGCGTCGCGCAGCGCCGCGCGGATGCCCTCCTCGTCATCGCGGACGAACACGGGCGCGCCCCCGCGCTACTGCGCCGGCGCGGCCGGCGTCGGGGCCGGGAACCGCGGCGCCCAGCGCAGCAGGATGTGCTCGAGCACCTCGCCGTATTCGGGTGGACCGCCCTGACCGGTGATCGGCTTGGGCTCGAGGCTGGTGGCGCTCATGCCGATCGGGCTGGTGGACGGGTCGTTGTACGGCCCCTCGGCCGTCTCGCTGCTGCTCACGCCCCACAGCCGCACGCCGGTCGAGTCCACCAACGCGGCGCTCAGCCGGATCGTGGTGTTGGGACGCCCCGACTGGTTCCAGAGGATCTGCTGCTGCTCCCACTGCTCGATGCGCACGCACAGCACCGCGTCGGTGCGCAGCTTCGCGCAGACCAGCGGCGCGCTCAGCGAGTCGAGGCCGCCCTTCGCGAGCACCTCGCCAGTGACGCGCTTCAGGCCCGAGTCGCCCAGCGCCGAGGCGAGCATGACCTTGCCGGTCGGCGCCGAGACCCAGCGGAAGGCGACCTCCTTGAGCATCAAGCCGAGCTGGCCCGTGACCATCTGCTCGGCCTTGGCGTTCCGGTCATAGCTCATCACCGGCAGGATGGCGATGCTCTTGACGCCGTAGGCGGCGAAGTCGGCCACGCCGGTGAAGGTGTCGCCGCGATTGTCCTTGGGCTTGGCCAGGGCGGCGGCGGGCAGGGAGAGGACGAGCAGGAGCAGCGCGAGCGCAACGAAACCGACACGGCGACTCATGGCGATTCCCTCAGGCCCACAGGTGGGATGGCGCGCCCTGGAGGATTTGAACCCCCAACCTTCTGATCCGTAGTCAGATGCTCTATCCAATTGAGCTAAGGGCGCGCGTGCTGCTTTGGACCCGGTACTGGCGGAGAGGAGAGGATTCGAACCTCCGGACCGGTTTTACCCGATCAACCGCTTAGCAGGCGGCTGCCTTCGACCGCTCGGCCACCTCTCCAGACGATCTGGCGGAGGGAGTAGGATTCGAACCCACGGAGCTTTCGCTCAGCGGTTTTCAAGACCGCCGCCTTCAACCACTCGGCCATCCCTCCAACTACCTGGCCGCTGCTGTGTTGCGGCATTCCTGAGAGTCGCTGAAAAACCGGGGTGCTACCGAATCTGCTACCGAACGTCCGCCAATCCGCTCTGCCTCCGCCCGGACGTGCTCGTCCGATAGCCTCGCGTACCGCAACGTTGTGACGATCGAGGAGTGTCCCATGACGGCTTGCAGGGCGGCCAGACTACCACCCCTCGCCAGCCACTCGCAAGCGAAGGTGTGCCGCATCTGGTGGGCGTGGAACGGGAAGCCCGCCAGCCGCTTGGCCATCCGGTTGAAGGCACCGTTGGACTTCTCCCCGAACGGCACCAGCTTGCCCACCCGGCCTTGCAGCTCGGCCTTCAGCTCGTCGGACAGCGGAATCCTCCGCACCTTGCCGCTCTTGGTGTGGTGAACCACCAGCCAGCCTCCCTGGACGTCGCTGCTCTGCACCCTCGCCAGCTCGCCCCACCGCATCCCCGTATCCAGCGCCAGCCGGCAGACCCACCCATAGGGCTCGGGCAGCGCCCGCAGCACCGCCGCCTGCTCGTTCGCCACCCGATCCGGCGGCCGTTCCTGGACTCGCGGCAACAGCCCCTTCGGGACCGGGTACTTCGCCACCAGGTCCGACCGGTAGCACCAGCCGAAGAAGCACCGCGCATCCGACAGGATGTGCAACGCCGTTTCCGGCGTGGCCTTGCCAGCCAGCAGCCAGACCTTGAACGCGAGCAGATCATTGGCCGTGACCCGAGCCACCGGCTTCGGCCCCATGAACCTGTCCAGGTACATGCGGACCCGACTGGTCGCCAGAGCCAGCCCCTTCGCGTTCCGCCGCCCCTTCACGTACAGGTCCAGCCACTTCTGCGCCGCCTGACTCACCGTGGTGCGGTCCACCGTCACATCCCGTTTGCCCCGCAGATCCCGGAGCAACCGACACGCCTCCCGGTAGTCCGACCCCAACGACCGCCACACGTCCCGCCCATTGCCGCGCAGCCGCGTGTAGTAGCTCTCCCCGCGCTGGAACATTCCCCTTGGGAGCTTCGGCATGTCACCTGCCCTCCTTTCTCGCCGAAACCCATCGATCCACATCGCGTGCCTGGATTCTAACAGCCCCGCGCACCAACACGCTCGGGAGCTCACCATCACCGATCATCTTGCGCACCGTCTTCTCGCAGACACCGAACATCCGCGCCACCCGGCGCACACTGAGCAGGTCCTCAGGCTCGTGCGGCCCCACAGGCTCCGCGACACGCCGCTTCCGCGCTCCCGCCAGCGGCACTCCCCGAACGAACCGATCCAGCAACTCCAAAGGGCCCGGGCTCTCCTCCACCGATGGCAGCAACCCCCGCGACCGCAACTCAGCCACGACCCAGTCCAGCGTCAGGTTCGGAATCCCGATGCCCGGCACGCCCACGCCACAACCCCTCATTGCTCCCTCCCCACCTGGTCCGCGTCACCCGTTGCCGACCTGACCCCGTGACCCGCACCGCCAGGAACCACCGCCACACCCGCCCAACGCAGCACCGCATCTCGCTCGTATCGGATGGTCCCCTGGAACCTCACGAAGGGCAGCCCGTTCCTCCGCCGCCAGCGTTCCACCGTCTTCCAATGCACCTGCAGCATGTCGGCGACTTGGCGCACCGTCCCCAACTGCGCGAGCCGCCATGCTTCCTCCCCATGATCCTCGGGGATTGGCTCCAGCTCGTCGTCGTCCCCGAACTGCGCCGCGGCGAACACGTCTACCTCGCCATCGGCCCCCTGTGCCGCCCATTCCTCCATCCGTCGCTGCTCCCGTCTCCTTCTCCACTCCGCTCGATTGCGGCGCCCCACACAGCCCCCTTGCCGCCCAGCCATCCGACGCCGGCACGGCCCACGAGGAACCCCCTGGACAGGCATGTCCCCTGCGCCGACGCGGGCACATGGCGACCACACCGACAGAAATGGGCACACTTGTCCTGTGGAAAGGTAGGGGGTTGACCAAGTGCGGGTGGAGAACCCGCCATAGTGGTGTCACCGAGGACACCCATTGGGCGTCGTGGATCAGACGCCTTCTGCCCGGCAGTGGTGTAGCCGGCTGAAGACCCCCAGCGGCGGCAACCTACCACGGGCATTCGCTGCCCGCCAGGCGAGACTCAGCCGTCAGCCGGACGGCCGACGGTCACGGCCGCGCTCCCGATTGCTCCCGATCCCGGCGTGCACTTTCAGTTTTGGATATGTAATGCCAAGGGGGGCGCTCTGTCACCACGTACGACACTCCCTTTACTCGCG
>CAYNPF010000021.1:13130-17269 GCA_964398895.1 uncultured bacterium | reverse complement strand
GAGAGCGGCACCGGCATGTCGCCGGCGGCGGGGCCGGCGACATGCCGGTGCCGCTCTCGGCCGCCCGGACGCCGACGCGGCGCCCGGTGGCGCGGCCGGTCCGGCGGCTGCGGGCGGCGGGGCTCACGACTCCTCCCGGGTTTCGGCCGTGGAGGGGAACAACCAGTCCTCCGAGTCCTTCTGCTGCTGGTAGAGCCGCCGCGCCACCACCAGGTGCTGGGCCAGCTCGGCGAAGCGCCGCTTGCGCACGCGCGGGTTGGTGGACTCGGTCCAGCGCCGGAACACCTCGTCCTCGAAGGAACCCGCCGGCTGCCAGGTGCCGAGGATCTCCTCCATCTCGCCCACCACCAGCTCGAACATCCGGATCTTGCGGTCGAGGATCTCGAGCACGTAGGCCTCGATGGTGCCGCGCGCCGCCAGGTTCACCACCCGCACCGGGTGGCGCTGGCCCAGCCGATGCACGCGGCCGATGCGCTGCTCGACCCGCATCGGGTTCCAGGGCAGGTCGTAGTTGATGACGATTCGCGAGAACTGGAGGTTCCGGCCCTCGCCGCCGGCCTCGGTGCTGACCAGCACCGGAGCGGCGGTGCGGAAGTGCTCGAGCGCCTCCTCCTTCTCGCGCCAGCCCAGCTCGCCGTGGAAGACCGCCGGTTCGACGTTGGACTCGCGCAGCGCCCGGACGATCGCGTCCTGGGTCGAGCGAAACTGGGTGAAGACGATCGCCTTCTCCCCGCCCAGCCCGGCGAGCACGCGCTGCAGCGTCCGCACCTTGGACGAGCAGGCCGCCGCGGTCTCGGCCCGCGCGGCCAGCAGCCGGAGCCGGCGCTGGTCGAGCCCGTCGGGGCGCTGCGCCAGGCGCTCCAGCGTCGCGCGCGCCGCCGCCCACGAGGAACCCATCTCCTTCTGCAGGACCATGAGCGTGAAGTAGTGCGGCCGGCCGGGCCCGCCGTGTTCGCCGTGCACGGCGTCGGCCACGAACTCGCTCACCTGCCGGTAGAGCACCCGCTCCACGGGCGTCTGCGTCACCCACTTGGTCTCGACCTTGCGCGGGGCGAAGACCAGGTCGGTGTCGCTGCGCCGGGTGCGGATCATCACCACCTTGAGCAGGTTGCGCAGCCGCGGCGTGTTGCGCGGCGTGCGCTTGTCGTGCCCGGAGAGGAAGTCGCGCCGGAACTGCGAGAACGTGCCGACCGTGCCCGGGCGGGTCAGCGTGACCAGGTTGTACAGCTCGCGCATGTCGTTCTGCACCGGCGTGGCGGTGCAGAGCAGCAGGTAGCGCGGGTTCAGGTCGTTCACGAACTTCCAGCCGAGGGTGAGGTGGTTGCGCAGCCGATGCGCCTCGTCCACCACCACCATCTCGTAATTCGCGCCGCGCACGCGCCGGCGATGCCGCTCGTGCCGCGCCGTCTCCAGCGAGGAGATCACCAGCGGGTGCCGCCCCCACTGTCCCGCCGGCCCGCGCGACACCACGAAGTCCAGCTCGAACTTCTCCCACAGCTCGGCCCGCCACTGCTCGCACAGCGAGGCCGGCACCAGCACGAGCACGGTGCGGGCGGCGCCGCGCAGCAGGTACTCCTTGATGACGATGCCCGCCTCGATGGTCTTGCCCAGCCCCACCTCGTCGGCGAGGATGGCGCGGCCGTTGAGGTCGCGCATCACCTTGACGCAGGCGGCGATCTGGTGCGGGAAGCGCTCGACCCCGCGCAGCGAATCGAGGGAGATGAGCCGGTCGGTGCCCGCCCAGCCCGACCACTGCTCGGCGCGCGCGTGCAGCAGGAAGCGCGCGTCGGTCACCGCGCGCCCCTCCTCCCAGCGCTCCAGCAGGCGGTCGCCCTGGCGATGCCAGCTCCGCGCCGGCGCCGACACCTGTCCCGCCGGGGGCGCGGGGGCCGGCGCCCCCGACTCGACGATGGTCCAGTCGCGCTGCGTCGAGAGCCGGCGCAGCCGTCCGTCGAAGACCACCTCCAGCACCTCGCGTCCGCGGTCGGTGTGGACCTCGACCACCAGTCCCTCGCCGAACTGCGGGTGCTGCAGCCGCTGGCCGACTTCGTAACGGACGCGCGGACTCAGGTCCACAACTCGACCTCCTCCCCCGGCGCGGGGATCGCCACCGTCGCGCCGACGCGCTCGCGCAGCCGCGCCGCCAGCACCTCGGCCGGCTCGAGGTCGCCGTGCACCAGGAAGATGCGGCGCGGCGCCGGGTCGAGCCGCGCCACCCACTCGAGAATCTCCGTCTGGTCGGCGTGGGCGCTGAAACCCTCCAGCGAGGCCACCTCGCAACGCCGTCGCGCCGGCTCGCCGAAGAGGCTCACGATCTCCGCCCCGTCCTTGAGACGGCGCCCGAGCGTGCCCTCCGCCTGGTAGCCGACGAAGAGCACCGTGTTGCGCGGCTCGCCGATGCCGTAGCGCAGGTGATGGATGACGCGGCCGCCTTCGCACATCCCGGAGGCGGCGATGACGATGCAGGGCTCGGTGCGCTCGTTGAGCGCCTTCGATTCCTCGGCGCTGCTGGTGTAGTGCAGGCGGAAGAAGCCGAACGGCGCCCCGCCGTGGTGCGTGAACTCCTCCCAGGTCTCGGCGTCGAAGCACTCGGGGTGCTGCCGGTACACGCCGGTGGCCACCCGCGCCAGCGGACTGTCCACGAAGATCGGCACCTCGGGGATGCGGTGCCGCTCGAGCAGGTCGTGCAGCGTGGCGACCAGCTCCTGGGTGCGTCCGACCGCGAACGACGGCACGATCAGCCGGCCGCCGCGCTCGATCGTGCGCCGGACCACGTCCTCGAGCGCGGCCACGTTCTCGGCCTCGGGCGCGTGGCTCCGGTCGCCGTAGGTGCTCTCCAGCACCAGCACGTCGGGCCCCGGCGGCACGTCCGGGTCGCGCAGGATCGGCCGCCGCGGCCGGCCGAGGTCCCCGCTCATCAGCAGCCGCAGGGTGCGGCCGCCGGCGCGGAACTCGAACGTGGTCAGGGCCGAGCCGAGGATGTGCCCGGCGTCCCAGAACGTCACCGTCACGCCCTCGGCCAGTTCCCACGGCTCGCGATAATCGTGCGGGCGGAAGTGCTCCAGCGTGGGGACCACGTCCGCCGGCCGGTACAGCGGCCGCCGCGGCGGCTGGCGCCCGGCGCTCAGGCGCTTGTTCACGTGCTCGAGATCGCGCTCCATCAGGAAGGCACTGTCGGCCAGCATCGGCCGCGCCAGGTCGGCGGTGGCCGGCGTCAGGTGGATCGGGCCGCGGTAGCCCTGGCTCACCAGCGTCGGCAGGTTGCCGCTGTGGTCGAGATGGGCGTGCGAGACCACCACGCCCTCGAGTTCGGCCGGGGCGAAGGCGAACGTGCGATTGATGCGGTCCGCCTCGCCGCGATGCCCCTGGTACAGCCCGCAGTCGAACAGCCACGAGCGCGAACCGAAGCGCAGGCGGTGTCGCGACCCGGTCACCGTGCGGGCCGCGCCCTGGAAGCCGATCCCGAGGGTGGCGGCCATCACAGGCTCGCGTAGTAGATGATGCCGACCGAGGCGTGCACGTCGTGGCTGAGCTTGTCGCCGACGAAGATCGCGGCGTAGCGGGCGCCGAAGTCGAAGGCCATGCTCCGCCAGAAGAACCGCTCGACGCCAGCGCCGACCGCCACGTACGGACCGTCGCTCATCGGGTACTGCGTCTCCCCGTCGTTCACGGTGAAGGCCGGGTGCGCCACCCCCGCCCCCGCGCTCAGCATCATCGGCGTCTTCGTGCGGGTGGCGAACATCTGGTAGAAGTCCACGCCGTAGAGGAAGATCGTGGCCTTCTTGTAGGCGTAGGGGTGGTTGGCCACGCGGACCGAGTCCTTGTTCCAGTAGTCGCGGACCGTCTCGAGATCCCGCAGGTCGAGGCCGTGGCTCTCGAAGGTCAGCCCCCAGCCGCGCTCGTAGCGGGCCCGGTAGCGCATGCGCACGTACATTCCCGGTCCGCTGCCGAATTGCTCGCCCACGTCGCCCGACTTGAGCAGCGTGCCGTAGCTGCCGCCCACGCTCAGTCCCACCTGACCCGGCCGGGGCAGCACCACCATCGTCCCCGCGGCGGCCGTCCCGGCGAGCCACACCAACATTCCCGCCACCACCACCAGCCCCACCTTCGCCTGCCCACTGCGCATGCCCGACTCCTTC
>CAYNPF010000021.1:0-13120 GCA_964398895.1 uncultured bacterium | reverse complement strand
GCGATGCACCTCCCGGAGGTATGCCCGGTCCAGATGCGTGTAGATCGCCGTGGTCGTCACCGATGCGTGGCCCAGCAACTCCTGCACGACGCGCAGGTCGGCGCCGCCGTGCAGCAGGTGCGTCGCGAACGAGTGCCGCAGGGCGTGCGGGTGCACGCGGGCGGTGATCCCCGCGGCCCGCGCGTGCCCGCGCAGGATGATCCAGAAGCCCGAGCGCGACAGCGGCCCGCCCCGCGCGTTGCAGAAGACGTGGTCATGCCGGCCGCGCCCGGCCAGCCGCTCGCGGCCGCGCTCGAGCCACGCGCGCAGCGCCCGCCCGGCGGCCCGGCCGAACGGCACCACGCGCTGCTTGTCGCGCTTGCCCACCACCGTGACCAGGTGGGCGCCGAGATCAAGGTCGGCGCGGCGCAGCCCGCACAACTCGGACACGCGCAGCCCGCTGCCGTAGGCCAGCTCGAGCATGGCGCGGTCGCGCAGCGCCAGCGGTCCGTCGCCCTGCGGCTGGGCCAGCAGCCGCTCGATCTCCTCGAGCGACAGCGCGTGCGGCAGGCGACGGTCCCGGCGCGGCGCCGGCGCCGCCGCCACCGGATCCCCGCCCATGTCGCGGCCGCGACCCAGCCAGCCGTGGAAGCCGCGCAGCGCCGAGCGGCGCCGCGACACCGTCGCCCCCGACAGGCCGCGCTGCAGCAGCCGCGCGAAGTAGCCGTCGAGGAAGGTGGGGGTCACCTCCGCCCAGTCGGTCAGCCCGTGCCGCACCGCGAAGGCGCGGTAGTCGGCGAGGTCGCGGGCGTAGGCGTCCACGGTGTTCCGGCTCAGCCGCCGCCCGGCCCGCAGCTCCTCGAGGAAGTGCTCGAGCGGACCCGCCAGCGCGGGGGACGCCGTCGCGGCCGCGGCCTCCCGGCGCGTCGCCTCCGCCACGCCACCGGCCGCGCGCGCCCTCACGCCGGCCTCCGCAGGGCGTCGCCGCCCTCGTCCAGCCGTGATGCCACGCGCTCGGCCAGCGGGCGCGGCACGCCGGCGCGCCGGGCGATCTCCTCCGCCGCCACGCCGCGCATCGCCGCCACCGAACCGAAGGCCTTCAGCAGCGCCGCCCGCCGCGCCGGACCGACGCCGGGCACCGCGTCCAGCGCCGAGGCGATGCGCGAGCGAGCGCGCAGGCGGCGGTGGTAGGTGATGGCGAAGCGGTGCGCCTCGTCGCGCAGCCGTTGCAGCGAGCGCAGTGCCGCGCTGCGACGCGGCAGCGTCAGCGGCGGCGCGTCCTCGCGGATCACGGTCTCCTCGCGCTTGGCCAGGCCGATCAACGGCACCGGCGCGGTGGCCACGCGGTCGAGGGCCGCGCGCGCCGCCCCCACCTGGCCAGCCCCGCCGTCCACCATGAGCAGGTCGGGCCGCGGCTCCTCCCCCGACTCCACGCGCGTCCAGTAGCGCTCGACCGCCTCGCCGATCATGGCGAAGTCGTCCGGCCCCGGGTGGCGCAGGCGCATGCGCCGGTAGAGCCCCTTGCGCGCCCGGCCGTTCTCGGCGGCGACCACCGCGGCCACGGCCCCCTCGGCACCGAAGTTGGAGATGTCGAAGCAGACCACGCGCCAGGGCGGCACGCCCAGGGCCAGGGTTCGCTGCAGGTCCAGCACCTCGGGAGAGAAGCGGGCCCGCCGCCCGGCGGCGCGCGCCGCCAGATCCTCGAGCGCGTGGGCGGCGTTGCGTTCGGCGGCGCGCAGGAGCTGGCGGGCGCGACCCCGCTGCGGCACGGCCAGCTCGACCCGGTGCCCGCCGACGCGACGGTGACGCTCGAGGCCGTCTCGGAACGGGCCGGGCACCGTCGCGTCGGCGGGCTCCGCCGCCATCACCAGCCGGCGCGGCGCCCGCGTGCCCCCGAGGTAGTGCTGGGTCAGGAACTGCCGCAGCAGCTCGCCGTCCTCCAGCAGATCGGCGCGGTCGAGCAGACGCGTCTCCTTGCCCACCACCCGGCCGTCTCGCAGCAGCAGGCGGGCCACCGCCGCGCGGCGGCCGTGACGCGCCAGCCCGAGCACGTCGGCGTCGTGGCCGCGGGTCCGCACCACGGCCTGCGGCACGCGCGCCTTCTCCAACAGGCTCGCCTGGTCGCGCAGCCGCGCCGCCTCCTCGTAGCGCCGCCCTCCCGCCGCCGCCGCCATGCGTTCCTGCAGCGTGCGCAGCAGCTCGGCGTCGCGCCCGGTCAGGAACAGCAGCAGCCCGTCCACGATGGCGCGGTACGACTCGCGCGTCAGCCGCGCGCGCGTCGTGCACGGCCCGGCGCAACGGCGGATGTGGTAGTACAGGCACGGCCGGTTGCTGCGGCGGTAGTCCTCGAAGTTCCGGCAGGTGCGCACCGGGAAGATGCGGCGCACCTCGCGCAGCGTGCGGCGAAGGTGCTTGACGTCGGTGTAGGGCCCGAGGTAGCGCGCGCCGTCGTTGCGGACCTGGCGCGTGACCGACAGGCGCGGGTAGTCCTCCTGCACGCTGATGCGCACGTAGGGGAAGGACTTGTCGTCCTTGAGCAGGACGTTGTAGTGCGGCCGGTGCTGCTTGATCAGCGTGGCCTCGAGCAGCAGGGCCTCGGCCTCGGTGGCCGTCAGGATGGTGTCGAGGTCGGCGGCCTCGGCCATCAACTCCCGCAGGCGGGGGTGGGAGTTGTCGCCGCTCACATAGGAGCGCACGCGCGTGGCCAGGCTCTTGGCCTTGCCGACGTACAGCACCGTGCCACGGGGGTCCTTCCACAGGTAAACCCCCGGCAGTGCCGGAAGATTCGCGACTTTGTCGGCCAAACCGCCCAAAGACGCCTCCAGTGACCGTATTGAGGGTCGCTCGAAGAAAGCACGCTACACCCAGCCGGGCCAGCCTCCAAGCGCGTTCTTCGGGCCCCGGGGCCGCTCCGGACACGGCCGGAACGCGTCCCGGGGCCTTCCTCGGCGGGCGCCGGCCGGCCCGTCCGGCCGTGCGGACCGACCGGCACGGTCCCGGCCGCGGGCGCGCCCGGCGCGGCCTCCGGGCGCATACGCCGCCGCGCTGCCGGCGGTCGCAGTCGCTTGACACTGGCCGCGCCGGAGCCGTAACGTACTGCCCTCTTTGCGCAGTCATGTCCCGAAGGAGGAACGAATGCCGCATCACAAGTCGGCGGCCAAGCGCGTCAAGACCAACGAGAAGGCCCGCCAGCGCAACGTGGCGGCCACGAGCCGCATGCGCGCCGCCGTGAAGGCCGTGCGCGTCGCCAAGACGAAGAGCGAGGGCGAGGCCGCTCTGAAGCAGGCCGCCGCCATCCTCGACCGCACCGCCAGCAAGGGCGTCATCAAGAAGGAGACCGCCAACCGGCAGAAGTCACGCCTGGCGCTGCACGCCGCCAAGCTGCCGGCCTGAGCGATGGCATGATGCGGACCGTGGCCGCGCTGCTCGCGGCCAACCTGGCCACCCAGTTCCTCCTCCCGGCCGTCTGCGCTCCCGCGCGGGCGGCCGAGTCGTTGGTGGCCGGATCGGCGGCAGCCGACTCGTCCGCGCCGGCCGTCTCCCGCGATCCGTTCGAGCGGGTCCCGCTCACGGTACGGCCGCGCTGCAGCCACCGGCTGGCCTGGACCTCGCTCGTCGCCGGCGCCGGCCTGGTGGGGCTGTCCTTCGGGCTCACCGATCGCGCCAACGACACCTACGCCGACTACCTGGTGGCGACCGATCCCGCCCGGGCCGAGCACCTCTACGACCGGACCCGGCACTACGATCGCCTCTCGGCCGTCTCCCTGCTCACCGGCGAGGCGCTCCTCGCCACGGCCGTGTGGCTGCGCTTCATCCACGACCGCCCCGCCTCCCGCCTGCGCGTGGCCGCCGGGCCCGACCGATGCGCCGTCTCGCTGCGCTTCTAGCCCTCGCCGTCCTTCTCGGCGGCTGCAGCGAGCGGGCGCGCCTCAACCCGTTCGACCCGTCGAACCCGCAGACCGGTGGACGCCCCGCCGGCTTCGTCGCCATCGCCGGCAACCAGAGCGTGCGGCTGAGCTGGCAGCGGGCCTACTCCGCCTCGCTCGCCGGCTACCGGCTCTTCCGGCTGGCTCCCGGCGACACCGTCTACCGCGCCCTCACCGGCGTGCTGCCTCCCACCCAGACCAGCGTCGGTGACTTCGGACTGATCAACGGTGCCCCGCACCGCTACCGCATCTACTTCGTCTACGACGGCGGCCTCGGCGAGCTGCCGGCCGAGGACTACGCCACGCCCGGGCCGCTGCGCGCCTGGGTCGCCGACTACGGGGCACGCCAGCTCGTGCGCCTGGCCGCGGACGGCCGTCACGTCGCCGAGGCGATCGAACCCGATGGCGGCGCCTATCCCGTGGCGGTGGACGTGAGCGCGGGCAGCGGACGCGTGTGGTGCGCGGGACCGGGCGGCGACGTGTTCGTCTACGAGCCGGGCAGCGGCAACCGCAACACCGTCGGCCTCGATCTCGACGAGCCCGGCTCGGTCGTCGCGGTTCCCACCGACAGCTCCGCCTGGGTGGGTGACGTCGGACGCGGCCGGCTCGTGCACCTCCTTCCCTCGGGCGCCGCCGCCGCCCCACCGGTGCTGACGGCGCTGGGCTATCCCGGGAGCCTCGCCATGGACACCGACACCGGCTCGCTCTGGGTGGTGGAACAGGACTCGAGCCGCGTGCGCCGCTACACCCCGTCCGGCGCGCTGGCCTGCGTGGCCCGCGTCGAACGCCCGTCGCGCGTGGCCGTGGACCCGGTCACCCACGAGGCGTGGGTGACCTCGCTCGCCTCGGCCCGCGTGGTGCGCGTCTCGGCGGGCGGAGCGCTGCTCGACACCGTGACGACCTGCGCCGGACCGATCGGCGTGGCGGTGGACGCCACGCGGCGTCGCGTGTGGGTCGCCGACGGCGGTACCGACCGGGTGGTGGTGCTGGCCATGGACGGCACGCTCGTGCGGACGATCGGCGACCAGCAGGGCGCCCGCGAACTCGCGGTGGATCCCGGCTCCGGGGAGGCCTGGGTCACGCTGGCCTCCGCCGGCGCGGTGACCCGCCTCTCGCCCGACGGCCGGGAGCTGAGCCGCGTGACGGGCCTCGCCTCGCCCTGGGGGATCGTCCTCGACGACGTGACGCGGCGCTAGCCGGCGGCGTCGCGCGCCGGCGATCGGCCCTCTATTCCGCCCCCGCCCCGTCGCCCTCCACTTCCACGCGGATCTTGTCCAGGGCGTCGAGCAGCTCCGCATCGAGGCGACGGCCGTAGTTCGAGGGCACGTACCAGCGACTCCCGGCCGCCAGCCGGCGCGGCAACGAGGTCCCGGCGGCATCCGCCTCGTCGCCGACACGTCGCAACAGGAGCAGGACGCGCTGCTGCGTCACCGGCGGCAGGCACTCCAGCCGGTCGAGGAAGAGCATCCCGCCCTCCACGCCGACCAGCGGGTTGAACACCTTCGGGTGACTCGCCGGCAGCAGCCAGCAGTCCAGGGCGCGCTCCAAGGTCCTCGCGTCGTAGTGGCAGTCCATCGCCAAGAACGGGAAGCCCGTCAGCGGGCTCTCCTGGTGGAAGGCGCGCGCCACCGCCTCCCGCTCCGCTCCCCTGCCGCCCACGATCAGGATCGGGGCCAGGCTGTGCCGGTTGAGTCGCAGGAGGCTCGCGGGGGGCATGGCAACAGCCCCCCGCGACGTGGGTCGCGTCATCGTGGGACTAGGCGACCCGCCGCGTCCCGCCGTCCGAGGGGCCCCCATCCGTGCGACTCACGCAAAGTCGCGACGTACGGGCGGAAGACGGGCAGGAGCGCGGCATGCAACGGCGGAACGAGGGACACCGCCGGCCACCAGACGAATCCCCGCGGACTCCCGATGCTCGTCTCGGAGCCCCCCGTCTGACTCCCCGTGACCGGGACGATGGCCACGGTCGCGGCCCCGGGGCCGATGGGTACGTTGGGGGCGCTGGTCTGCGCGCCTGCGACGGTGGAGATGAGAACGCTCACGACGACTCCGCTGAGAACCCGGCTGACGAGGCACCGCGCGACTTCCATGCCATCCTCCTGGCTTGCCGGGGGACGGCGGTCGCGCGGTCGCCCAAGGCCAGAGGCGTGCCATGGAGGTCACTCGTCAGAGCGTGGGCATAACTCGTTCTCCTACTGCTCAGTACACGGACTGACACAGAATGGACGGGGCACGAAAAGCGGGACGGATTCGACGATGTCGTCGAATCCGTCCCGCAGGAATCCTGTAACCAGCTAGTTCTTCAGGTTATTAACCGGACCGCCGCGGTTTCCGACGAAGTTGGCGGAATCTACGGAAGTCGGGGAGGCCGTACTTGCGGATCCGGTAGCGCAGGGCGTGCTCCGTCAACCCCAACTCGATCGCCGCGCGAGTCTGGTTGCCGCGCGTGCGCGTCAGCGCCTTCTGGATCTGCTTCTTCTCCAGCTCCTCGACCAGCTCGAGCAGCGGGCGGCCCGCCTCGCCGGCCAGTCGCGGCAGTCGCACGTGGAGGTCGTGGGGCAGCGGCCGCGGATGCAGCACGCGCCCCGGCGTCATCGCCAGGATGCGCTCCACGTAGTTCTGCAGCTCCCGCACGTTGCCCGGCCAGTCGCTCTGCATCAGCGCCGCCAGGAACTCCGGTGAGAACTCCGGAACGTCGCGTTCCTGCTGGCCCGCGAAGTTGGCGGCGAAGTAGTGCGCCAGCGCCGGGATGTCCGCCTTGCGCTTGCGCAGCGGGGGGATCTCGATCGGAATCACGTTCAGCCGGTAGTAGAGGTCCTCGCGGAACGCGCCCTCCTCGACCCGCCGTCGCAGGTCCCGGTTGCTGGCGGCGATCACCCGCACGTCCACCTTGAAGGAGCGCCCGCCGCCGACCGGGGTCACCTCGTGGTTGGCCAGCACCGACAGCAACGCCACCTGCTGCTGCAGCGGCATCTCCCCGACCTCGTCGAGGAAGAGCGTGCCGCCGTTGGCCTCGACGAACTTCCCGTCGCGTGCCCGGACCCCGGTCGCCACGTTGGGCAGGATGCCGAACAGCTCGGTCTCCAGCAGCGTGGCGGGGATGGCCCCGCAGTTGACCGAGACGAAGCGGTGCTGGCCGCGCTTGCCGCTGTGGTGGAGGATGCGGGCCACCAGTTCCTTGCCGGTGCCGTTCTCCCCGGTGACGAGCACCGTGCTCGAGACCTGCGCCGCCCGCTCGACCATCGCCAGCACCTCCTGCATGGCCGCGCTCATGGCGATGAAGTTCTCGCGCTGGAAACGCAGGCCGGCGCGGCGCCGCAGCGCGAGGTTCTCCCCCACCAGCAGCTCGTTCTCCCGCCGGATCGCCTCGTGCCCGCGGCTCTTCTCGACCGCCTGCGCCACCAGCTCGGCGAAACCCTCGAGCAGCCGGCGCTCGTCCTCGCCGAACGCCTCCGCCCGCCGCGAGTCGTCCAGGTAGACGGCGCCGATCACCTCGCCCGCCCCGTAGAGCGGCACGCAGAGGATCGAGCGCAGACCCAGGTCAATCACGCTCTCCGAGAGCATCTCCGGATCGGACGGCGCGTCGGTGACCAGCAGGCTGCCGCCCTCCCGCGTCACCCGCTCCACCACGCGGCGGCTGTAGCCCAGCGCGTGCTCCCGCGCCGCCGCGTCGAGCGCCCCGTGCTCGACCGCCGGCAGCAGCACCCCCGAGTTCATCAGCAGCAGCACGCCGCGCTCCGCGCCGAGCTGCTCCACCGCCAGCGCCATCGCCTCGTGCGTCAGGTCACCGAGGTCCGTGAGCGAGCCGACCAGGCGGCTCACCGAGCGCAGCAGGTCACCGGTCGGTCGGCCGGCCAGCCGCTCCATCCGGCGAAGTCGTCCGACCTCCAGCGCCAGCACCCGGGCGCGCAGCCGCTCGTCCCCGAGGCGCGCGCAGGTCTCGACCGCATCGGCCAGCCAGCCGGCGACCAGCGACTGCGGCAGCGACTCGGGCTCCGGCACCAGGCCCACGAAATCCAGGATCGCCGCCGCCCGCTCGGCCGGTGCCGGCAGGCCCGAGAACTCCTCCAGCACCTGCTTCATCAGCGCCGTGCCCTCCGCCACCCGACCGAGCCCCACTTCCCGCTCGGCGGCCAGCAGCTTCATGTGCGCCGTGAAGTAGGGGCAGAGGCAGTCCTTCGTCCATCGCTCGCATTCCTGCAGCCTCTCCTGCGCCCGTACCGTGTCGCCCCGCCGCACCTCGGCCCGCCCCGCCAGCACCAGCAGCAGCACCCGCAGCAACGGGTCCGTCCCGCCCAGGTGATCGAGCGTCTCGAGGCAGCGGCGGCCGGCGGCCTCCCATCGGCCCGAGCGCGCCAGCAGGAGCGCCTCCTCGAGCGCACACCAGTGCTTCTCCCCCGGCCGCGTTCCACGCCGCACCCGGGCGAGGGCCCGCCGCGCCAGCCGGTCGCGCCCCGAGACGCGGTGGATCCGTCCGATCGTCCGCCAGAGGAACGGTGCGACCGTGGGCTGCGCCCAGCGCACCAGCCGCGCGGCGGCCCTCGCCAACCGCAGCCCGCGCTGCGGATCGCCGAGCAGGCCGTCGTCGTGCACGAGGCATGCGGCGGCGATGGCGCAGGCCCCGGGCCGACCGTCCTCCAGCGCGATCCGGTAGGCCTCGGCGTGCAACTCGCGCGCCGCCGGCCAGCGGCCTCTCTTCACCAGCACCTGCGCCCAGTTGCCCAACAGCTCGTCGGCGACCATGCGCCAGCCCTTCGCCCGCGCCTCGTCCAGTGCGGCGGCGAAGATCCCCTCGGCGCGAACCAGATCCGCCGGCGCCAGCGCCGCCGCCTGCAGGCCCATGGCTCGCAGGCGGCCGAGGTGCAGTCCACCACGCGCGCAGGCGAACTCGGCCTCGCGCCCCAGCGCCACCGCCGCGTCCATGTTCCCCCGCGCCAGTTCCACACCGCCCCGACTCAGCGCCGCCGCGCCCAGCAGTTCCGCGTCGCCGCTCTCGCGTCCGATCTGCAGCGCCCGCTCCGCCACCTCCGCAGCCCCCGGCAGGTCCCCCTGCGCGAAGAGGGCCGCGGCCTCGCTGCAGCCCAGCATCCCGTCCATCACCGCCGGCAGATCCTCCTGCCGCGCGCGGAGAATGGCCTCGCGGACCTGCTCGGGACTCCCGGTCCTCAGCAGGGCCGTGGCGTGGAGGTGCCACAGCCGCGGCCGATCCGCCAGGCGCGATGGCGACTGCAGGGCGCGCTCGATCAGCGGCACCGCCGCCGGGTGGCGCCCCCGATCCATGAGGATACGGGCCGTGCGCTGCTGCCATTGCGGCGCCGCCTCCGGCGTGATCCGCTCCGCCAGTTCCGTCGCCTGCAGGGCGAGCGCCTCGTCCGGTGAATCGGCCAGGCTCGCCTCGGCGTCGGCCAGCGCCTCGGGACCGCGGCCCGCCTCGCGCAGATGCGCGAAGCGCTCCCGCGGGCCCAGGCCCGGCAGGCCGAGCGCCCGCGTGTGAAGCGCCGCACGCTCGGCCTCCGGAATCACCCGCGCGATGGCCGCCGCCAGCCCCGGCGGCGACAGGCTCCACGTCCCGTCCCGATCGCAACGTCCCAGCCCGGAGCGCTCCAGCTCCGCCAGGGCCCCGGCGCCCGCCGCACCGGCGACGGCGGCGATCTCCCCGTCCCGCGCCGGCCGGTCCAGGATGGCCAGCGCCCGCACCGCCGCGCACCCGGCGGCCGGCAGCACGGCCAGCCGGGCCAGCGCGGCCGCCTCCAGGCTGTCGGGCAGATCCATCCCCGCCAGCTTCGCCGCGTCGAGCAGGAGATCCCCCTCCCGCTCCTGCAGCGCACCACGCTCGGCCGCCACGCGGAGCAACTCGATGAGCAACCCCGGGTGACCGCCCGCCCGCTGCCAGAGTTCGCGGCAGAGATCCGCCGGCGGCTGCTCCTGCAGGCGCGAGGCCACGAGCCGCTCGGCCCCGTCACGCTCGAGCGGCGGCAGGAGCACGAGGCGCGCCTCGCCGGACTCCACCAGCAGTCGCTCGTCCTCGGCGAGGTCACCGGGTCGGCGCGACAGGCTCCACACCCAGCGCAGACCGCCGAGATCGGGACGCAGCGCCAGGCCGCGCAGCGCCACGCGGGAGGCCTCGTCGAGGCGCTCGGCGTCGTCCACGAGCACGAGCACTCGCGGAGCCGTCGCCGCGGCCGCTGCCCGGCGTTCCACCGGAGCCCCGGCGGCACCAGTGCCGGCCTCGAGCTCGAGTCGCTCGAGCCAGGCGGCGGGCCCTCCACCCGTCCCGATCGCTCCCGCGCGGAGCCGGCAGACCCGGTGACCGGCCAGCTCGGCGCGGACCGCCGCCGCCTCGAGCAGCGCGCTCTTGCCCACGCCCATCTCGCCCACCAGCAGGAGGACGCGCGGCGGCGCCTGGGCCTGGGTCAACCAGCGGTCGAGCTGGGCCAGTTCCCGCTCGCGGCCCACGACGACCTCGAGGTCGAGTCGCGCCCGCAGCTCCCGCCGGGCCGAGGGGGCGATCCGCTCCAGTTCGATCCGCGCCTCGCGGGCGGTGGCCAGCCGCTCGGTGGCCGTGGGCGTCAGCAGCCGCAGCAGCAGGCGCGTCAGGTCCGGCGGCGAGCCCGCCTCGGCCAGGCCGGAGGCGACGATGTCGGGCCGCGGAACGCGCTGCCCGGTACCGAGTGCGTACAGCGTGGCCCCCAGGCCGAACAGGTCGCTCCTCGCGCTCGGCGGCTCTCCGTGCACCACCTCCGGCGCGGCGTAGCCCGGCGAGCCGCGGTGCCCACGGCCACCGGCGGCCAGCAGGCCGGCCAGGCCGAAGTCCACCAGCCGCGCCTCCCGTGGCGGACCCGGCAGCGGACCCGGCACGACCAGCACGTTCGACGGCTTGAGATCGCCGTGGAACATCCCGCGGGCGTGCAGCGCCTCCAGACCGTGGATCACCTGCGCCGCCAGCCAGGCCACGCCGTCCCAGTCCCCCGGCGCCACGGCGTCGCCCGCCGGCACGCCCGGCACGTATTCCATGGTGTAGAAGGGAGTCCCGTCGCGGGTCACGCCGAAGTCGAACACCTGCACGACCAGCGGGTGTCGCATCCCGGCGAGGACCGCGAACTCCCGCCGCAGCGCCTCGGGGTCGCCGGCCAGCGCCTCCGGACGCAGGCGCTTGAGCGCGCACTCGGTCCCGGTGGCGCGATCGAGCGCCAGGAAGACGTCCCCCATGCCGCCGCTGCCCAGGGGACGCAACGGGGAATATCGGCCCGCCAGCCGTTCGATCATGTTCCCATCCCGGAGTCAGTCGCCTGCATCGTGCCGCATTCGATCATACCAGACCGACCCGTGGCCGACCCGCGGGCGACCCGTGGCCTCGACTAGGGCCCGCCGGCCGCCAGCAACGCGGACTTCGTGCCCTGCGAGCCCACGAACAGCTCCTGCGGGAAGCGGCGGTAGGCCGACATGCGATCGCGGATCTCGATCTCGTGCGAGTCGAGCGTCTCCAGGCCGGCCTGGTACTGCAGCCACAGGCTCCGGTCGCGGTTGATCGCCGCGCCGGCCAGCCACGAACCGAGGTCCTGCCCGCGACCCAGGTAGGTGGACATCAGGTCCACCCACGAGCGGAAACCGACCTCGTTCAGCGACCGTGCCACCGCCGCGTAGTCCGGCCGCCGCAGGCGCGCGTCCAGCACGTCGAGGTCGATCCGCTGCTGGGCCGCATCGCCGCCCAGCAGGACGACGTCGTAGCCCCGGCCGCCGGCGTCGTTCGCCCACACCGAGCCCCCCGGGAAGGCCGAGAAGAAGGTGGCGATCTCCCCCCGCGCGGTGGCCTCGCTGCACTGGTACAGCGGCAGCCACTGCGTCACCAGGCCGCCCCGGTTGAGGTGCCGGCGCACGAGGTCGAAGTACTCGCGGCTGTAGAGCGCGGCCGAGCCCTTCACCCAGGGATGGATGGGATCCGAGGTGATGACGTCGAACCCCTCGCGCGTGGTCAGCAGGTAGTGCCGCGCGTCGTCGTGGACGATCTCCACGCGCGGGTCGGCCACCACGTCGTAGTTCGCGGCGGTGAAGTACTGCGACACCACCCGCGGGATGAGGGGTTCAATCTCGCAGATGACGATGCGTTCGACGCTGGGATAGAGCGTGAAGGTCCCCGAGGTCGCGCCGGAGCCGAAGCCGACGATCAACACGCTGCGCGGGCCCGGATGCAGCACCGCGGGCAGGTGCCCGAGCATGCGCTGCAGCCGCATGTCCTTCGGCGACGTCGAGGCCTCGATCTTGCCGCTCACGCTGAACAGCCGCGAGTGGCCGTCGTCGGACACGGCCACGAACTCGCTCATGCCCTGGCCGACGTAGAGGATCTCGGGCAGCGCCGCCGCGCGGTTGGTGCGCGGGTCCACGGCCCCCAGCCGGAACGCCAGCGAGCGACCGAACGCCACCAGCCCACCCGGCAGCTCCGGCACGCCGCCCATCAGCCACACCGCCAGGCCGGCCGCCACCGCCAGCGCGACCGTGGCCGGCAGCAGGTGGCGCCGCGGCACGCGCGACGACCAGGCCGCCCGCGCCAGCAGCACGAGCCCCGCCGCGGCGGCCAACCCGACCAGCACCCGTCCCGCCGCCTGGACGCCGAAGGCGGGGATGATCCAGAACGTGAAGCCCAGCGCGCCGGCGATCGCCCCCAGCGTGTTGGCCACGTACACGCCGGCCACCACTCGGCCCGGGTCCCGACCGCGAGCGGCCGCCCCCGCGAGGGCCAGGGGGAAGCTCGCCCCCCACAGGAGCGCCGCCGGCAGGATCGCCCACAGGCAACGCACGATGTCGAGCTGGAACGAGACCCACGGGCTGCGCGAGAGCCCGGCGGAGATCGGCCAGTACGGCAGCGAGGCGCACAGCATGATGGCCGCCCACGTCGCCGCCGCGGCCAGGCCGAGCTGGGCCAGACCGAGATCGCGCGCCGGATCGCCGCTGCTGCGGGCCCGAGCCGCCCCGACGCCGCTGCCGATGGCCATGCCGAACAGGAACACCGCCAGGATGATCGAGAACGTGTACACGGTGGCGCCGAGCAGCAGCGACAGCATGCGAGTCCACACCACCTCGGCACCGAGGGCGGTCAGCCCCGAGAGCGCCGTCACCAGCAACACCACCCCAGCGCCGCCCGCCGGTGCCGCGCTCCCCGGCGCGACCGCGGGCGCGGCGGCGGGCGCATCACCCGGCCGCCGCCCGGCGAGCCACAA